>CAZCKF010000514.1:0-2661 GCA_964499155.1 uncultured Chitinophagaceae bacterium | reverse complement strand
GGGCGCAGTAAAAAGCAACAAGATCAAAAAACACGCGACGAGTGATTTCATGGAAATTGAAAGGCAACGTGGAATATCCGTTGCCACCTCGGTTATGTCATTCGAATATGATGGAACACTGATCAATCTTCTCGATACTCCTGGTCACAAAGATTTTGCAGAAGATACTTACCGCACACTCACCGCAGTGGATAGTGTAATTCTTGTAGTGGACAGTGTCAATGGCGTGGAAGAACAAACGCGAAAGCTGATGGAAGTTTGCCGCATGCGCGATACACCTGTAATTGTTTTCATCAACAAACTCGATCGTGATGGAAAAAACAGGTTCGATCTGCTGGAAGAAATAGAAAAAGAATTGAGTATTCACCTTCATCCAATGACATGGCCAATCAATAGTGGAAAGGAATTCAAAGGTGTTTATGATCTTGATAAAAAAAGCCTGCTGCTTTTTACTCCCAACACAAAAGCAGATGAGAGTGCGATCAGTATAAAAGATTTGTCTGAAAAAATCCTGGATGAAAAGCTTGGTGAAAAGGACGCAGCACAATTGCGTGAGGATGTTGAGCTGATCGATGGTGTATACGGCAGGCTGGATGAAAAAGCATATCTCGCAGGAAAAGTGGCACCTGTGTTTTTTGGAAGTGCCATCAACAATTTTGGTGTAAGTGAATTGCTGCACACTTTTATTCGCATTGCACCAAAACCAAGAAGCAGGGAAACAACAAAACGTGTTGTCGATGTTGCAGAAGACAAACTGAGCGGTTTTATTTTCAAGATTCACGCCAACCTCGATCCCAAGCACCGCGATCGCATTGCTTTCATGCGCGTATGCTCTGGCAAATTTGAGCGCAACACATATTATCATCACGTCCGGCTCGATAAAGATGTTCGCTTCAGCAATCCATATTCTTTCATGGCACGCGATAAAAGCATTGTGGATTCTGCATTCCCCGGAGATGTTGTGGGATTATTTGATACAGGAAATTTTAAGATCGGTGATACACTGACGGAGGGAGAAGATTTTTTCTTTACCGGCATTCCGTCATTTTCACCAGAGATATTTAAGGAAGTGGTGAACAAGGATCCGATGAAAACCAAACAACTTGAAAAAGGATTGATGCAACTTACTGATGAAGGTGTTGCACAATTGTTCACCCAATTTGGTGGAAATAAAAAGATCATTGGATGCGTGGGTGAACTTCAATTTGAAGTGATCCAATACAGGTTGTTGCATGAATATGGCGCATCCGTGCAATTCAATTCCCTTCCTTACTATAAAGCAACCTGGATCACCAGTGATAACAAACAAAAATTATCAGACTTTACCCGATTTAAACAATCCAATATTGCAGAAGACAAGGACGGTCACCTTGTTTATCTTGCACAGAGCGAATGGTTTTTAAATACTGAAAGAAATAATAATCCGGAAATAGAGTTTCATTTTACTTCGGAAATACATAAGTGATTATACACCTGCCACCTGTAGTCAAATCAAAAATCCAAAACCCAAAATCAAAAATTCTCTCTATGCTGTATGCAATTGTAGCATGGTATTTGATGAATTCTGGCTAAACACCGTTATGAAACCCTTTTTACTCATCATAACTGTTTGGTTTATGATGAGTTGCGATAAGAATGGGGATGCTAACACACTCGACGGCCGTTATATTGGTTTCTTTACCCGAGACGGCGGCGACACTTCCCAGGTGAGCCTCGTATTTCAGGGGAACTACTTTCAAGGCAGTTCCAGCATTGATCAATATCCTGCTATTTGTGAAGGTTATTTCGAACAATCAAAAGGTACAATTGTCTTTAATCCAACTTGTGCATTTACTGCAAACTTCGACTGGTCACTTATTCTGAAGGAAAAATATAATATGCAGGTCCATGAAGAGGGAACGGTACGAATATGGCGAATCATCGATGGCGTTCAGGATGAGTTTTTGATGACGCGCATAAAACCCGAAATCACTCAGATTAATTACTCGGATTAAATCAGAAAGAGAAAGAGAAAGAGAGAGAGAAAGAGGGTTCAAATACTATCAGACCACTACGAACAGTTTTAGCGAATCCCCGCCTTCGCTTGCTACGGACGGGCAGGCGCTTAAACCATCTTAATCTGTGTAATCTCAATCAGATTTTCGGCACCACCCCCGTATAATTATGCGGCGTGATCTGCTTCAACTCTTTCTTTACTGTGGCCTTCACATCAAGCTTGTCAATGAAAGAATGAATGGAATCTTTTGAAATTCCATTTTTCCCCCGTGTGAGAGATTTTAATGCCTCGTACGGTTCAGGATAATTTTCTCTGCGCAGAATGGTTTGAATGGCTTCTGAAACAACTGCCCAGTTGTTGTCGAGATCTTCATAAATTTTGTTGTCATTCAATACAAGTTTACCCAATCCTTTTTCGATTGATTTTAATGCAAGTATTGTATGTGCAAATGGAACACCGATGTTTCGTAAAACTGTAGAATCGGTAAGGTCTCTTTGTAATCTTGAAACAGGAAGCTTGGATGACAAATGACTGAACATGCTGTTGGCAAAACCAAGATTGCCTTCTGCGTTTTCAAAATCGATTGGATTGATCTTATGTGGCATGGTTGAAGAACCTACTTCCTTATCCTTTGGTTTTTGTTTAAAATATTCCATTGAAATGTA
>CAZCKF010000513.1:0-2676 GCA_964499155.1 uncultured Chitinophagaceae bacterium | reverse complement strand
TTCTGGTGATGCCGGTTTGTAATGGAAAGAAATTGGTCAAGTCTTTTTAAAAAACCCGTTGAATCCTGTAACCATAAAATATCGTGCAGGTAAACACGCAGCATATTGAAACCAATGTTATCCGCCCATTTCAACTCCCTGCTGATCGCAGCGGTATCAAAACTTTCAGCCTGCCAGAATTCAAGCTGGTTGATTGCATAGGCAGGTGAATAATTACAACCAACAAGCCAGCCATGTGTTTGATACCATGTTTTTGCACGCTGTTCGCTCCATCGCTGTGCAAACGTGATCGAGGGAACAAACAGAAATAACAATAAAAGTTTCTTCATCCTGGAAAAATTATTTCACACTGAATTTATAAGATGTTGTTTGACGGTATGTTTCTCCCGGTTTAAGGATAACGTTTGGGAAAGAAGGCTGGTTCGGCGAATCTGGAAAATGCTGAGTTTCCAAACACATACCTGCATGCTTTCCGTATTTGACGCCACCCTTTCCAGTAAGCGTTCCATCAAGAAAATTTCCCACATAAAATTGAACACCAGGTTCCGTAGTATATGTTTCCATAAATCGACCTGATGCCGGATCGTGCAATGTGGAGATTAAAGAAAACTCATTTTCCTTTTTATCTAAAACCCAATTGTGATCATAGCCCCCATCCACATTCGACAAATCTTTTCCAATTGGTTTTTCAACTTTAAAATCCATTGGTCCACCTGCAACATCTTTCAATTCACCCGTTGGGATCAATTCATCATTTACCACAGTATATTTCTTTGCCTTTATCATCAGCAAATGTTTCAAAACATTGGAGTCAAGACCTGCAGACAGATTAAAATAGGCGTGATTCGTCAAATTAACAGGTGTGGCCTTATCTGTTGTGGCGTAATATTCAATTTTTAGTTCGTTGTCATTAGAGAGAGAATAAACAACTTTCATTTCTAGATTACCCGGGTATCCTTCATCACCATCGGGACTTGTGTGCGTTAATTCCAACGTGTTTTTATTGGCAGGACTTGCTTTCCATATCACTTTATCAAATCCCTTCACACCACCGTGCAATGAATTAACACCATTGGTTGCTGCAAGTTTGTAAGTTTTACCATCAAGCGTAAAAGATGCTTTGGCAATACGATTGGCATACCGGCCAACGATACATCCAAAATAAGGATTGCCTTTTTGCAGGTAACCTTCAATGGAATCAAAACCCAACACCACATCTCCCGCATCTCCATTCTTATCCGGGACAATGATTGACCTGATTGTACCGCCATAATCCAGTATTCGAACTTCCATTCCATTTTCATTTTTTAGAACATATTCATGTACAACTGAATCACCCACCTTTCCAAACGCATTCACCTGCATACTCGATTTTTCTGCTGTTTGATTCATGGAAGTGTCGTTTTGATTGTTATTGCATGATAGCAGGAAGCAAATAATTGTAATGGAAATAATTCGAAACATATGTAGCAGTTAATAATTGATCTTAACATCTTTTATTTTAGTTGGCAACCACACCTGCATTGGATTTTGCCCGCGATTTGCCCACGTATAATATGGTATGAATATGATTTCCCTGGTTGTTGTAGTTACATTTTTACCATCAGCTCCAGGAACAACCACAGGCAGATCAGCCTTCAATGCTACGATTGTTTCATCCATGATTTTTCTTCTTTCGCGATAGTAGATCACTGAATCGGTCAAAAGAACATTCCATACATTCCCACCATTGTCAGCACCTTCAATACAATAAACAAGAGGTCCGCGTTGCAAGGCCATGCGATCACGGTTTTGAACGATCGTGGGCCGGCTTTCAATCAACTTCACCTCCATTGGAAAATATATACTTACCTGTTCGGTTCCTTTCCATTCTCTTTCAATTACAGCATAACCATTTTTCTTCACTGCCTCAACCTGTTTTCCATTGATCATGACAATAAATGCTTCATCATGCATAATGCTTTCGGCAGTATATAAATCACCATCAACCAGGTTTGGACCAGACCATGAAGGTATTCGCACATGCAATCCGAATTTTACAGGTTTGGAAGTGGTAACATCCATTTTAATATCACCACTCAATGGATAATCTGTCCTGAGTTTGATATCCAACTCAGATTGATCAAGTACGATCTTCGTGCTGCTGCCTATATATTGATTTACCCAGATTGCACTTTTAGAATAACCATAAATGTAATCACCCACTGAGGCAACCAGCCTGGCAATATTAGAAGGACAACAGGCTGTGCCAAACCATTCTCTTCTTGCATGCTGACCACGTGAGGCCAAAGGATTTCCATAAAAGAAACGGTCACCTGTAAGTGACAATCCATCCAATGCTCCGTTGAATAAACTGCGTTCTAGTACATCTGCATATTTCGAATCGCCAGTCAAAAGATTCATTCGGTGATTCCAGAAAACCATTCCGACAGATGCGCAAGTTTCGCAATAGGCGTTTTCATTTGGCAGATCAAAGTCATTCGTAAATCCTTCATTGGTTCCCGAAGAACCTATTCCACCAGTTACATACATATTGCGATGAACAACATCGTTCCACACTGTTTTCATGGCATTTAAATATCCAGCATCACCCGTAACGGCCGCAACATCCGCAGCACCTGTGTACAGATACATCGCACGAACAGCATGTCCCGTAATCTCTTTTTGTTGCTTGAC
>CAZCKF010000512.1:0-2677 GCA_964499155.1 uncultured Chitinophagaceae bacterium | reverse complement strand
ATAAACAATGTTCACATTGATTGGCGGCTGTGCTCACTCTGCCCCTGGCCGTGAACCTCTACAAGCTCGGTTTGACATCCCTCGACAAGCTCGGTTTGACATACCTCGGCAAGCTCGGTTTTCAATTTTAAAAAATGTTTCCCAAAATATTTGGCGTCTTTGCTCACTTTGCATCTTTGCGTGAAAGAGAAATCTAATCATTCCTTCGGGAAACATTCAGACTTCCCAAATTAAAACTCACTGCCACAAATGCACCAATTCCATAAGAAGACCTCGTAAGCTTTGCAGCATCTGTTTCTGTTGTCTTACCACCAAGCACATTTCCATTCGTCAGCTTATCCACTTTCGCACCACTTGCACCGAATGTTACCATTAATGGTTCATTCCTGCCAAAGATCATACTTGCACCGAGGAGAAAATTGATATCCTTTTCTTCACCCTGCAACGGAATACCAAAACCAAATGCACCGCCCCATTTCATGTTTGCAACACGGGAAGAATAAAAATGGATAAAGGTGCTGAGTACTGGAGAGAATGCATCGCCATCAGCTTCACCTATCACGCTGTCGTCGGTGATATAGTAGGTAGTATTGTTTTGTTTGAAATGTGAAAACGCAACGCCCAATGAATTTCGTATGCGCAGGTTGCTACGTCCATTCATTGAGAAATATTTTACAACAGTATCTTTTGCACCTGTTCCTTCCCGCGGGAAGATCTCCAGCTTTAAATCACTCAGTTCAGGATCACTGTTGACCGCATAAACAAATTTGTAATCGGTCATGGTGATCTCGTTATATGTTTTTCCAATCTGCATGACGAGTTGAGTAAATGCGTCGTCGGTATTTACTTTATCAATATAACGGTAGCTTGAAACTGCTCTTTGATTGATTTGACTGAATGCAAGCCCGTTCACAACCTCATTGGTATCCACCTCTGTATAAATAAATCCAAGTTGCTGCTTCAGCATTGCTGCAGAATCAATTGCATTTGTCAAGTGCCGGTCGAGATTTCTCCCGGTTGCAATTGACTGGCTCAATTCAAGCGATGGAACACCAAGCGTTGTCTGAACAATATTCCTTGCCTCTGTTTTAATCTGGTTTTCTGTCTTTCTTGTTTCGTATTTCAATTCCTGCAGTTGCACATTTAAAAGTTGCAGATCTTCATACTGCTGGTTGAGTTGTTGTACTCTTTGATATGCTTTTGCATATGATGAAGCAGTTGACAGAAACCTGTCATTCGCTGATGTACCGCCTGCGCCACGGTTTGTCGGCATGTCAAGTTTCGGAAGTGTCGACATCATTTTACCAAGTCCACCAGCCAGCACGCTAAAAGGATTAAACGCCATTCCATAACCTTCCTCTTCTTCCACGGGTTTTTTATACGCCGTTACTTTTGCATTCCAGTAAAACGGGTTGTAATTATCCACGCGTAAAAAGATCCTTCCCTGTTTCTTCAGGCTAATATCTTTCACCGCCTGTGTATCCCTCGACGTGATCTTATAATATTCCGTTTTCTGCGACTGCAGGTCATGCGCGATCATGTACTGCTGAGCAAGAGCAGAGAAAGAGAAACAGAAAGAGAAAGTGGTGAGGATTAAAAGTTTCATGGTGGTAAGTAATTATTTTTTGATGTCGAGTTTTTTGCCGGGGTTGATGGTGATAACTGCACCGTTGCGTATTTCCAAACTTCTGCATTCGGAATCTGAATTTATGACAGGCTGATACGCTGAAGAATAGATGATTACATCAGTATATTCATCCGGAATTTTTGAACAGCTCCACGCAGAGGTTGAATTCCAGTCTGTAGTGAATTGACCAACCCAGACGACTCTAATTTTTAAAACTTTAATTGTTGAGTAAGCTGTATTTGAGCCGCTTGTTGCAACGCATCGAAATTTATGACGATTGTACTTTGAAGGTGTATTATTTAGATATAAAAGATTCGTCGTTGCTCCACTAAAAATTGAATTATTTACTACATTGATAAAGCCCGTCCCAGTATCTCTTTGCCATTGATACGAATAACCGGGTCCAAGCGGTTCCATATAAAAAGTTGTATTGCCCATGGGGCACAACGTATTGGTGTCAACTACTTGATTCAATGGAACTGCTCCTCCATGTAAGAATAGCGAGGAACTACCTTGCAATTTTGTTGTGATGTATTTGGCGCTCGTACCGTAATTACCGACCTCAATTTTAGGTAACAATGCAGCCGAGTAGCCATTGATAGTGTTTGAGCAGTATTGATTGACAGCAGTTAAATTCAGATCGTTTATTGTATTGACATCCGCAATATTATCGTTTGGCTCGTTTATTAGCCTGTCAAGCTCTGTATTTGTAAAATATAATTTAACCCGTGCATTTTTTATTGAAACATATGAGTTGAAAACATAGTTACGATCCAAATATTCACGGTTAAGGGAATCTCGTCTTACCGCATTTGAATTATGAAAATATTCTAATGACAATTGCGGGATTGAATTTCCCACTTCTGCAAAGTTGACGCTTGCAATGAGATTTCCCTGCTGGTCCAAAATAAATTGTTCTTTGTCACGATATGCAGGTATTGGCTGATTAAATTCTACTATGTTAATTGTAAAAGAACATTGATTGGTCGACGAGGGCGCAGCAACATTCGCACGGCAAACGCGAAAAGAAATTGTTGTTGCATAGTACGG
>CAZCKF010000511.1:1598-2680 GCA_964499155.1 uncultured Chitinophagaceae bacterium | reverse complement strand
GGCTGATGAAAAAGCAGTATGTGTAGTTGAGGCCGACGAATACGACAGAAGTTTTCACAAATTATCACCCGATGTTGCTGTAATCACATCAATGGATCCTGATCACCTTGATATATACGGTACACCTGAAAAAGTTGAAGAAGCCTTTATCGAATTCAGTAAGAAGATCAGACCAGGAGGAACATTGATCAGCAAATTTGGTTTGAAACGAGCCAGGGAATTAAGCGCTTCAAAACACACAACATACAGTCTTCAGAATGAAAGTGCAGCATCATATGCGACCAACATACGCATGTCGAAAGGCAGTTACCAGTTTGATGTAATGATGAAGGACAACATGATCGACAATGTTGTACTGAATATGGGTGGTATGCACAACGTGGAAAATGCAGTGGCTGCAATTACTGTGGCATCAACTCTTCAAATTCCAAATGATAAAATAAAAGCAGCGGTTGAAACATTCCGTGGGGTAAAAAGAAGGTTTGAATACATCGTTAAAGAGGATAAACTGGTATTCATTGATGATTACGCGCACCATCCCGAAGAATTGAGAGCACTGATCAATGGTGCAAAAACATTGTTCAAGCAAATGAGGTGCACTGTGATTTTTCAACCGCACCTCTACACGCGCACACGTGATCTCGCAGATGGTTTTGCAGAAAGTCTCGGTATGGCTGACCGTGTAATTCTTTTACCAATTTATCCCGCAAGAGAACTTCCGATTGAAGGCGTTTCAAGTGAAATGATCATTGAAGAGATGGGGCATGGGGAAGTAATAAAAAAGGAAAACCTGCTTTCCTGGATAAGCGGAGAATTCATTAATGATCTCGATAAAGAATTCGGGGAAGTGATTATCACAGCAGGTGCTGGTGATATCGATACACTTGTAGAACCTATTAAAGATTTGTTGTTAACAAAATGAATACGAAGAGAACGATAAAAAAAATATTAGTTATTACAGCATGGCTTGTTGTGACAAGCGGAATGATCGTGTTACTCGTCGCCGCTATTGGTAGCCGCAACAGGGAATTGTGCAGCAATTATTCCATTGTGATCAAGGGGGTGCAGGACAACTTTTTTGT
>CAZCKF010000511.1:0-1588 GCA_964499155.1 uncultured Chitinophagaceae bacterium | reverse complement strand
TGAGATAGAACGAAAGGTAAAAGGACTTGCTGGTGGCAAAATTTTGAACCAACCCATTTCAGCATTCAACCTGCAACTGATTGAGAAAACACTTGAAGAAGATACATGGATACGTGATGCAGAATTATTCTTCGACAACAATGATGTACTGCACGTCACTGTTCACGAACGAGAACCCGTTGCAAGGATCATTTCAACCGCAGGACATTCATTTTACTTGGATACAACACTAAGTATAATGCCTCTTTCAGAGAAGATGAGTGCGAGAGTGCCGGTGTTTACAGGATTTCCTGATAAGGCAAAATATACAAAGCGGGACAGCGCCCTGATGAATGATGTTGCAGTAACTGCCAATTATATTATCAATGACCCTTTCTGGATGGCACAGGTTGCGCAGATCGATATTACTTCCTGTGGAAAGTTGTGTTGGGAGATGGAGATGATTCCAACCATCGGCAATCATGTTGTCAAGCTTGGATCGGGAGAAAATATTGCTGATAAATTCCACCGCCTGTTCATTTTTTACAAAAAGATTGTTTCGAAGAAGGGCTTTGAAGCTTATAGTTTTATTGATGTGCGGTTTAAAGGACAGGTTGTTGCCGGAAGCGAAAATCAGATCAGTAAATCTGACAGCACTGCAATAAGAAACAGAATTGAGAGGATGATCAACCAGAACGAACTACAAAAAATTGAGCCTATAGAAAACAGACGAACCACCATCCCGTCCGCTGGCGTGAAAATCAGCACAACCAATCCGTACCCTTCGAAAGCAATCGAACATCCTGAAGAAAAGCCAAAACAATTTCCGAAAGCCGTAATGAAACCGTTAAACAAAAACACAAACAACTAACACCTTTTTATGAACAACGAACAACCCATTATCGTAGGCCTTGACATAGGCACGACGAAGATCGCGGTGATAGCCGGACGGAAAAATGAATATGGCAAACTCGAGATCCTCGGATTCGGAAGATCAAACAGCAATGGTGTAAAGCATGGCCAGGTGCTGAACATTGATGAAACGATCAAAGCGATCAAGACAGCGCTTGAGAACTGTTATGCATCCAATCCAAACCTCGAGATCAACGAGGTATATGTTGGAATTGCAGGACACCATATCAAGAGTTTGCAAACACGCGGTGATATTGTGCGTCAGACAACCGATGAAGAGATCACGCAACGTGAGATCGATCAGCTTGTTGCCGATCAGTACAAGACATATATTCCTGCCGGAGACCAGATCATCGATGTGATACCACAGGAATTCACTGTTGATAATTTTCAAAACATTCCCAATCCAATCGGGTATGGTGGAGTGAAAGTCGGTGCGAATTTTCACATAATTACCGGTGATAAGAATGCAATCCGAAACATCAATCGCAGTGTAGAAAAATCAAAACTGAGGACAAAGGACCTGGTGTTGCAGCCACTTGCATCTTCTTCTGCAGTTATGGGACAGGAAGACCTCGAAGCCGGTGTGGCAATCGTTGACATTGGTGGTGGCACAACAGACCTTGCCGTGTTTTATGAAGGAATTTTAAAACACACTGCCGTAATTCCATTTGCCGGCGAGAACATTACCAATGAT
>CAZCKF010000510.1:0-2686 GCA_964499155.1 uncultured Chitinophagaceae bacterium | reverse complement strand
CAGTTCATATGCTGATCAGGAAAGATGAAATGCGTGCCAGTAAGATCATGCAGGACCGTGTAAAGAAAACGCCTAACATTAAAATATACTGGAATACCGAAACTAAAGAGATCCTTGGTGAAACCAGGGTAGAGGGAGTCAGGATTTTTAATAATGTTGAAAAGAAAGAATCTGTTATTCCTGTTAATGGCTTTTTTGTAGCAATTGGTCATAAGCCAAATTCCGACATCTTCAATGACTGGTTGAAAATGGATGAAAGCGGATACATTCAAACAATTCCTGGTACTTCCAAAACAAATATCGAAGGCATTTTTGCGGCAGGTGATGTGCAGGACAAAATTTACAGGCAGGCTGTAACTGCTGCAGGCAGTGGTTGCATGGCAGCATTGGATGCAGAACGTTACCTTGGTGCACTGGAACACGCTTAACACAATAAAAACCTTTCATTGATAACCATCGAGATCTCAAAATCACGCTTCCTGGCATTTCACGGTTTGTATGCAGAAGAAAAAGCTACCGGAAATGAATTTGAGGTGAATGTTCGCGTTGTTCACAAAACCTCTAAGAAAAAGATTAAAACATTAAAGGATACACTCGACTACGTAAAGTTGTATCGCCTCGTACAGGAAGAGATGAAGAAACCGCGGCAGTTATTGGAAACGCTTGCCATTGAAATGGCAGATCGTATCAAATCAGATTTCAGCCAGGTAAAAGAAGTGGAGATCTCCATTACAAAACTTTCACCTCCAATATTGAATTTTACAGGGCAGGTAACAGTGAAGTATCAGAAAGATTTTTGATCCTTCCTGTCTTGCAAAGCTTCCAAAATGATGTTATGTTAGATTTTTTTTCCTCTCCATTTACCACTGCGGATATATAAAAATGAAAGAGTAAAAAGTGTTGTCCAGTACAACCACTCCGACATCCAGCCGTAGGTAATCGAAAGTTTATACTCTTCTAATACCAGGTAAACATACACGCTGTAAATAACGATCGCTACTATCTCGATCTTCAAAGTCCTGCGACTGTTGCCCGTGCCAGTAACTGCATTGAGCCAGATCGAACCGATTGACATCAGCATCATGGCAAGTGATACAACGCGTACAACAGGTATTGCGGCTTCAATGAATTTTTCATCCTGTCCGAAAATGCGGATAAAAATATCAGGAACCAATAATAACGCAAGTGACATGAACAGTGTGCAAACAATACTGAGCTTCATGATTCGATTGATCAATGGAATGACATCGTGGTTTCTTCCCTGCCCGATTATATTGCTTACCATTGTATTTGTGGTTGCAGCAAATGCCCAGATCAATACACCAGAAAACCCAAAAATATTTCGCATGATGTTTGAAATTCCCAATGCCTGGTCTCCATGGTGTTCAACCAATACATAAAAAAACTCCCAACTGATTATGCTGATACCATGCTGAAAGATCAATGGCGATGACACCGCGAGGATCAATCCAATACTTGCAGTATCCAGTTTGGCTGAATTAAAAACAGAAAACCTTTTCCCAATACCTGATTTATTTACTACCAGGAACATTACAAACATACCGGTAAATTCAGCGATGATGGATGCGACTGCCGCACCATTAAATCCCAATTCCGGAAAACCAAAATTTCCAAAGATCAGTGCATAATCAAAGAACACATTGGCAATTGCCTCTGCAGCTGTACCAAATACAAGAAATTTTGTATTGTTCGTCCCCACCATCAAAGCATTTCTCATCTGGTAAACAAACAGAAAGGGTAATCCCCAAATTCTGATGCGCAAAAAGGACATTGCTTTTTCGTAAATAACTTCTGAGTGCAATACCTCCCGAAAAATATAGGGAGCTACGAAATATGTAAGCAGGATTCCAACTATCGAAATTCCAAGGGAAATGTAAATTCCCTGGTTGAATATTTTTCCAATTGCATCCGGGCGGTTCTCACCAGCTCTGCGTGAAATAAGTGCCTGCAAGCCATTGTTCAAACCATATCCAATGGCTGCGAAAATCAGGTAGTATACTCCAGTAAGACTTGCAATCGCCAATGATACACCACCGTCCTCATAATGACCGAGGAATATGTTATTTGTAATAAAGTTCAGTTGAGGTACAAGCATGGCCAGGCTGATTGGCAAAGCCATGCGAAGGATCTGCCTGTTGGTAACCTCGAGCTGTAAATTATTTGCAGTGCGCATAAAAAGGGAGCAAAACTAAGTCAGGATTGAAGTAAGCTTATAAAGAGGATGGAATGCTGAGCTTTTAGTTAACAAGGAAAGGCACCAGGAAGATTCCCAAATTTAAATCCTGTAATCCTTCCCCAATCCTTAAATCCTATAAACTATATTTGGCCACTTGGAAAAACTATTTCACATACAATCCGGGAATTTCGATCGTGATGATTGCACCTTACTCATCGATGCGTCTGAAACCTATCTTTTTTACGGATGGTTAAATGACGACAGGCAGTTAATGGAATCTGCATTTTTTTCGGGACCACTGGATATTCAATCGATGGAACAGTTTAAGCTCGCAAAAAAAATAGTGGCAAGTATTTATTCACCTGCATCGGTATTTGTTCCATTAAAATATTACAGGGATAATGCGGGTGAAATGGTGGATACTTTATTCGGGATTGATCTTCCAGGCAAATTAGAAATTGACCATTTACCCGAATGGCAAATGTATCA
>CAZCKF010000509.1:936-2698 GCA_964499155.1 uncultured Chitinophagaceae bacterium | reverse complement strand
AGGTCCAGGATACCCGTCCGACTGGCGTCAGCCGGGCGGGCAAGGTCCAGGGTCCGGGAAAGATTCAAGAATTAAGAATCAAGATTCAAGACTCAAGGAATTTACAATATTCAAAATTCAATGATCATTTGCTTCTACGGGTAACTCCTGTTGTGATAATACAAACAAAGGCGTTATTTAATGGCCCCGTCTTTATCTACTATGTCTGACAAGAAGTGCATCGTAGCAAGCCTTTTCAAAATAGCAGGTGGCTTAAGAAATAGAAATTAGAAATGTCTCAACCATTAACTTTATTAATTTATAGGAAAAAACCACTTCGTTCCCCCAATTCACATCGTACATCGTACATCTAACATCGTACATAAAAAAGCCGTATCAAATCGACACGGCTTGTAACAACATTTAAGTTTTTTTATTTGTCGGAGCTTTTTCTTCCAAACTTATAACCAAACGATACACCTGCGAAGTACGGGATAAAATCTCCACTACCAAATACTGGAGTAATTCCTGCACGGAAAAGAAATCCGCCGTCCTGGGGCTGAAGTCTGTATCCGAAATGAAGGTGGCCAAATGATCCATTGAAAGTACCATCATCATTCGGGTCTGCATCGTCGTTATTAATGTTCACGATGGTAGCGCCGCCGCCAACTTCAAAATAATGTTTCGTTCCTTTTCCAATGAGGTAATTCACCTGTAAGGGGAAAAACAATGCAGTCGTATTATCAATTGAAAAACCGCCAAAGCCAACACGTCCGCCTATTCCATTTTCCCTGGGTGTAAAACGTGTGTCGAAATTAAAAGAGGCAAGACCGGGTCCACCGAGTTCAAAATAAACTGACTTTGCGGCTTGTGCGTTCACAGATTGAGAAACAATAAGAGAAACAAATGCGATCAATAGGATCTTCTTCATAAAGTGGTTTTAGGTTCGGAGGCAAAATAAATCAATTTGTTGCTGCAATTAAAATGTTAAATGATATTTACTTCCCGTTCAAGTGTAACATCGAACCGTTTGTGTACACTCTCCAGAATTTCTGAACTCAGATCAAGAATTTCACGGCCTGTTGCATTACCATAATTTACAAGCACGAGGGCCTGGTGGGCATGACAACCTGCATCACCTTTACGAAATCCTTTCCAACCGCATTGTTCGATCAGCCAACCCGCAGCAAGTTTAATTGTGCCATCAGGATTTTTAAACCCGACGATTTCAGGAAACTGGCTTTTCAATTCATCGAATTTTTCTACAGCCACTGAAGGATTTTTAAAAAAGCTGCCCGCATTCCCCAATTTATCAGGATCCGGCAATTTCGATGAACGGATACGAATTACAGCATCGGAAACATCCTTGATTGTTGGATTCGTGATCCCTGATCTTTCCAATTCCTGGTTGATAGCACCATAGGTGGTGTTGATAACAGGCTTTTTCCGTAATCGAAGCGTAACACTTATGATAACAAATTGTCCTTTGTAAATATTTTTAAAAACACTTTCCCTGTAACCAAATTTGCAATCTTCAAGACTAAAGGTGATCATGGCCTCATCCTGCAAATGCCAGGCATCAAGTTCATGAAATACATCTTTAATCTCCACTCCATAGGCACCGATATTCTGCATTGGAGATGCACCCACATTACCAGGTATCAGTGAAAGATTTTCAATTCCTGCATAATTATTTTCTATACAAAACAAAACAAACTGGTGCCAGTTCTCTCCCCCACCTGCACGGATGTAAACAAAATCATCATCTTCTTTCACTTTTTCC
>CAZCKF010000509.1:0-926 GCA_964499155.1 uncultured Chitinophagaceae bacterium | reverse complement strand
CATTCCCTTCATTTCATTCCGCAAGATCAACCCGTCATAATTTCCTGTAAATAAAATATTGCTCCCACCGCCAAGTATTATACTATTCCTGCCCTTGAACATGTCGAATATGGTAGCGAGCTGTCTTACATCTGAAAATTGTGCGAAGTATCGTGCATAGGTGTTGGTGTGAAAAGTGTGATACGGTTTGAGGGAAACATTCTCTTGAAGCATTGCGCAAACTTAAGGAGAGATTGTAAATCGGGGTTTTGGTGGATTAAAACCTGTAACCTAAATCAAAAATCCAAAATCAAAAATCAAAAATTACAATGGGGGACTCCTACGGAGCCCTTTTTCCTCTATCACAATTTTTTCTACAAAGAGCAGGCCCCGCTGGGGCCAATCGCGGACAATGCTAATATTTACTACAAAGGGTGGAACAAAAGTGTTCAAATAGATGACATAGGAAAGTGACTAAAAAAAGAAAACTATTCTCAGTGTAAATCGAACCAGCAGTTATACGTTACAACAGCGAAAAAAAAATGGTCATTTATAAATATTTTGGTTATTCCTGCAAACAAAAATTTTTCGAAATATAAAATTGAATATTGATAAATAGTTTGGTAAAACTGGCAACAAAACTCATCGAAACTGTAAATGAAAATCAAAAATCCAAAATCAAAAATCAAAAATTTTAGGAGGGGTCGACATCGCAAATCACCACCACACTTCGAAATCGCTTGTCCTGGTGCAGTACAGCAATTTCATGTTGAATATCCCGCTTGCATTGTGCAATCAATTTTCCATCTCTTGGCAATTTGTAGATCATTTCCATGATATAGAGATTGCGTACCCGACTAACGACAGGTTCTGCAGGGCCTGACATATAATTCCCGTAGCGGGAATGCAGGACGTTTGCCAATTGTGTAGCTGCCTCATCCGCTATT
>CAZCKF010000508.1:584-2709 GCA_964499155.1 uncultured Chitinophagaceae bacterium | reverse complement strand
GTCGCTTACTGATCGGAAGTATCGCCGTAAAACTCTAACATCAACACAAACAAATTTTTTATGAAAAGGATATTTACATTATGTATGGCCCTTGGTGTGTTCATGACGGGCTTTGCTCAGACAGACACAACCATTCAAAAAGCAGATACTATCAAGATCGGGGGTATGGTGATCATCAAACGCCCAGGAGAAAAAAGAGAAGTAAAAAGAGACCGTGATTTTGAAATTCCTGAAAGAAGAAGAGAAAAACAATCGAACCTCAGTACCAACTGGTGGATCATGGACATCGGTTTCAATCATGTAAATGATAAAACAGTATACGGTTCTGCTGATGCAAATTCCTACCTGATCCCAAGGACAGGACAGGGAGATTTTACAAAAGATGATATGCGTTTAAGAGCTGGTAAATCAGTAAACGTTAACATCTGGATCTTCATGCAGAAGCTGAACCTGATCAAACACGTTGTAAATCTTAAATACGGTATGGGGCTTGAGTTGTTCAACTTCAGGTATAAGAATAACATCAGCTATGTTGACGGGAACCCACCTTACATCACCAGGGATTCAATAGATTTTTCTAAAAATAAACTTGCTGCAGATTACGTGACCGTTCCCTTAATGCTAAACTTTAACACAACGCCACGGTCAGGCAACAGGGGATTCAGTTTCAGTGTGGGAGTGAGCGCTGGATATCTTTACAGCAGTCGTAATAAGCAGATCAGTGATGAAAGAGATAAGGAAAAAATTAAAGGTGATATTGGCCTTGAAAGATTCAAACTTGCATACATCGGAGAGCTCGGACTTGGTCCTGTAAGACTGTATGGTACATATGCAATAACTAATTTACATGAGCGTGGACTCAAACAACAGCCCTACGCAGTAGGAATACGATTCTCCAACTGGTAATTCAACGGGGGAAATAACTTAATGATCGAAATCAAAGCCGGTATTAGCGTACCGGCTTGTTTTTTGCTTAAAAACGTCGGATTTTTGGAGTGTAAGGCGAGACTTGCAAACGAATGGTTAAACATATCCACAGAAGGTAATAATATCCAATATCGTCTCGTTAGAAAGTTAACGGTTGAAAAACAAGAGCTAAAAGGAGTGAGTATGAAAACATCAGTTGTCCTGTCTTCCCTGTTGCTGGGAACTGGCTTCTTTGCGCATAAGAATTTCCCAACGGCTGCCACAGCACCAGTAACATCGGAAAAAACATTTACTTACAAATCCACAAAGACATACCGCAATGGTGATGTCGCAATGAAACCCATTGGGACGGTTTCAATCGTCGTGGATAAATCCGATTACGAGTTGCATGTGTACGATGCACAGGGCTGGTTTGCTACTTACCCTGTTGTATTTGGCAACAGCACACTTGATGACAAAAGAATGGAAGGCGACCGCAACACGCCTGAAGGCACCTTTAAAATTTCTTCAAAAAGGGTTCATGAAAAATGGAATCGCTTCATGTGCCTCGATTATCCAACAAAAGAGAGCTACGAAAAATTCAAAGCACGCAAGCAGCGTGGTGAAATTCCTGAGTCAGCAAAGATTGGCGGAGCAATTGGAATTCACGGTACATGGCCGAACGAAGATTTCCAAATCGATCGTTATAAGAACTGGACACTCGGATGTGTGTCGATGAAAAATCGTGATGTGCAGGAGTTGTACATTTTTGTGGGCGTGGGGACAAAGATTACGATTAAGAAGTAAAATCTTTCAATTTCAAGATTTCATCCCGGCTCAGCCGGGACAAGATTTCAAAATTCCTTAGATCGATCAGTCATTATATTATTGGGACTCGCTTATGCGGGTCCTTTTTTTTACGTATTCGAAATCAAGAAAATGGAAGGCTCCTACGGAGCCGCTTTTTATTTAAACCAAATTCTTTCTACAAAGGAGAGGCCCCGCTGGGGCCTGGTGAATTATTTCATTGATGATTCTGATCGGATTGGAATCTGCATGTCAACATTCATCGTCCTGCCATTTTTATGATAATTATTTATTTTTTAATGGAAGGCTCCTACGGATCCACTTTTTAATTAAATCAAATTCTTTCTACAAGGGGGCGGCCCCGCTGGGGCCTGGTGAATTATTTCATTGATGATTCTGATCGGATTGGAAT
>CAZCKF010000508.1:0-484 GCA_964499155.1 uncultured Chitinophagaceae bacterium | reverse complement strand
GTCAACATTCATCGTCCTGCCATTTTTATGATAATTATTTATTTTTTAATGGAAGTCTCCTACGGAGCAACTTTTTAATTAAACCAAATTCTTTCTACAAAGGGGAGGGCCCGCTGGGGCATGTTAATTTAATATTGACGATCCTTTGGATATTAAATTACATTCAGCTTTTTTTCAACCTTCCATTTATTAATTCCTCGACGACGGATTTAATTTTAATTCAATCGATGATTAACTAATTCAAATGGCCCCAACGGGGCCTTCGCTTTTTAGGAATAATCCGAATATTAAATCCAGGGCTCCGTAGGAGCCTTCCATTAATTTAATTCACGTTTTAAGAAACTGCATCGAAATAATTAAAAAATTAAAATCGGTTTGGTGGTACTCAAAACTTTCATCTACTCGCAGCTCTCGCAGCTCAATGCTCGCAGCCTAAAAGCCAATTACAATGAATTGAGGAACCCCCTCACTTCGGAATGCCACC
>CAZCKF010000507.1:0-2720 GCA_964499155.1 uncultured Chitinophagaceae bacterium | reverse complement strand
CATAATTCATAATTGTATTTAAAATGAACTGTTTTTATTGGTTTTGCATTGACTCCGTTTTTTAATAAGTCTGCTTTTGCATATAACTCGATTTTTTCAAGTTTTCGTAGTGGCTTCGTTGACAGCAGTCCTCCGTTCAAACCGGATACAGAATATACATCCTGACGGTCATTGGAAATCCTGAACACTGCAATCATTGTTTTCGATTCAATGGAATTTAAAAACCAGACTTCTTTTTTGCCATATATGTAGGTCCCCTTATCATCTCTGCTATATGTCTTCAACCCTTCATTATAATTCGCTTTATTGTTATCAAACGGAGTTCTCCATTCAAAATAATTGTCTGTGCTTCCATATATTCTTGAATAATTAAATTTTACTGCGTCACCCAAATCATCATCGGTGACTCCATCTTTTTTTATATCGACATAATCAGGAGAAACAATTGATGTAAGAAGGTAGGAATGCGCGTAAGCCGGCATGCTGTCCTTTGCATAATAATTATCTTTTCCTTTAGAATTAGAAACGGAATTATCTGTTCCGGCTGTGTAATTGACTAACCCTTTAGAAATATTTCCTTCATCAGTTTCTTTGGCGACTGCAAATGTTAAATCAAGTTGTTCAGCATTATATGCAGGTATCCCATAAACATATTTTCTTCCATCTGCATTTAAAACGGAAATTTCAGAGAGATGGTGAGCTTTCCGAATTTTATTATCCACCCGAGGAATCAAGGTTAGGTTACTATCGCAATTTCCGAGGGGGACTGTATTTTCATTATATGATTTTATGACGGTATCCATTCCGAAAAAAGCTGCTTCTTGCGCAGTTAAATATGAAATGACCTGACTTCGTTTATCACGCTCTTTTTTCACAATATTTCCGTTCACCGGGATTTCACCTGTTTTATCAATATTCTTGTAAGTGACAAAGGCGTTATTCGCTGTTATGTTATCTATATTTCCTTGAAGCTTTACACGCATCAGTTTATCATCACCCACTGATTGATAAAACGCTGAAGAATTCCCAGTTTTTTCCCCAGGATTTTTAAAATAGACCGATTGGTAAGTGGAATCGCTCTCCCTGAATGTGATATATCGGTTTATCGAGTTTTGGTTTAGCCAGCCTCCATTTTGTGTTGTAGCGTCAGTTGTTGAAAAATCAACCCCTCCATGAAATAGATTTCCAAATCCCAAATCAATTGAAAGTTTATCCGTTTCACTTTTGGTTTTCATATAGTGATCCCTGATAAATCCTACATCACCTCTATAAGCTCTAAACATTCCCCCAGTTCCTTCTCCGCTAATAGAAAATAGGTCATATGTATATTGGGGTATTGCAATGTGAGGAGTTGTTTTATAATTGAAATAGAGTTCTTTTTCGCGGTTGAAATCAAGAAGAATCTTTTCCCTGTTATTGGATTTTGTATAATATAAAAATCCAACTGCTGGTAAAGATTGGGTGCGGTCAGCCGGTTTTATTTCCTGTTTACTTACATACCCGGTAATATTTAAAGGGGAAGGATGAAATATGATTTTTTCTCCTCCGATTTTCCCATTGAATGTGAAACTTTTGTTTGTAATTGGCATCGAGATCGTTGGTGTATACGAAGGCACAACAAATGATAAAGCAGTTGCATGTGGAAAGCTTCTATCAACATATCTGACTTCATCAGTTTTTTGCGATTGGACTTTTAATGTTGTTCTTATCTCTGCATTAAGTTGTAAGGCTGAAATACCAGCCCTGCTATTGTAATTTGTACCAATTCCCAAGCTTGCTTTTCCGCTTACATCTTCCCCGGCTCGTTTTAATGCAATGGAAAGTGATGGTGAAATATCTAATCCTGACTGAGAATTATTTGAAATTCCAAGATTTGCTGTTAGTTCACCGGCTGCACCGAGACCAGCTCCAATCGAAGCATTTACACCAGTTTCTACTCCCCAACCATTATAAGTATTATGAAATACTCCGCCGTTAATACCAATGTTTTGCAAACCAAGTACTTCAAGGTCATAAGCAGTATTTACTCCTACCGTTTTATTTGTTCTTATATTTTGTGTTTTACTAATGGTGTCTGAACCATTAAAATCATCTGGAATTCCACGAAGTGTTCTTCCAATTGTACCAGGATTAATATTCCATCCAAGACCAACCCAACTCGCTTCCTGATCCATTGAAACACTACTGCTGTAATGGATATTAACAGGATAGCCTCCGACATCCATTAATGGAATATTATATGAAAAATCACCTGTGAAAAGATCGACCATATCATTACTGTTCACGCTTTTAAATCCAGACATTTCTGGTTGCCCAGGTCCTTCAATTTCTTTCTTAAATAGACTTATGTTTTGGCCTTTATTGGTATATAGCGTCGGTGCTAAATTTCCACTTGCTTTTGAAGTTGTAATGGGAGGATAATTATTGTAATTATCGGTTGCATGATAATTCACCATTTTATTTTCACTGGATAACCCTAAGACTCTGAAAGCACAGGGTAGGGCATACTGTAAGTAAAATGTAAAAAAAAGTAAGCATGCGATTTGTTTTCTATATACACAAGCAAGTTGAATCATAATCTAAACATTATTATGTTGGCTTGGTTAATTGATTTCTTCTGGAATTCTAAATTCAAATCTTAATTTGTATACTTCTTTTCTGCTATTCGTTATTTCCAATAAGTATATATGTCGATCAATAAAGCGCTCATTATTGGCTAT
>CAZCKF010000506.1:0-2724 GCA_964499155.1 uncultured Chitinophagaceae bacterium | reverse complement strand
TCCCAATCAGTTTCCCGAAAAGCTGATCCCTCTTTTTATACATAACATAATTAAGAAAAAACCATTGCCAGTTTATGGTGATGGATTGTATACACGTGACTGGCTGTTTGTAAAAGATCACGCGCGTGCAATAGATACCGTTCTTCACAGCGGGAAAAAAAACACAACGTATAATATTGGCGGAGACAATGAATGCACAAACATTGATCTTACTAAAACGTTGTGTAAAATAATGGATCGAAAACTTGGTCAAACTGCAGGCACCGGTGAAAAGCTGATCACGTTTGTTAAGGACCGCCCCGGACATGATCGCAGGTATGCAATCGATGCATCAAAGATCAGATCCGAATTGGGATGGAAACCATCTGTAACATTCCAGGAAGGACTGGAACAAACTGTTGACTGGTATCTTGAGAACCAGGATTGGCTTGATCATGTTACGTCCGGTGAATATGTACACTACTACGAGCAGCAGTATCACCAGTAATACTCGCAACCAAACAATACTGAAATGAAAGTTCTTGTTATCGGCGGTGGTCTTTTCGGAAGTTCAATGGCCGCCATTCTTGCAGGTAAGGATGTGAATGTCGACCTGGTAGAAGCAGAAGATGATATTTTGAAAATGGCGTCACGGGTGAATCATAACCGTGTACACCTTGGTTACCATTACCTGAGAAGCATTGATACTGCAGCACAAAGCATTGAAGGCTTGTTCTCATTTCTTTTCCATTTTGGAAATGCGGTTGTTTACCAGTTTCCCAATTTTTACGCCATTGCAAAAGAAGGAAGCAAGACAACGCCTGCGCAATTCCTTGATTTCTGTGAACGTGTTGGAATCGGTTATGAAGAAGAATATCCTTCTGATAATTTATTTGACAAATCTTCCATAGAAGCTTGTTTCCGTGTACCGGAACCTGTTTATGATCACCAGACATTGAAAAAGATCCTGAAGAAAAAGCTGATCCATCCGCAGATCAATGTGTTTTTAAAAACAAAATGTGTCGGGCTTAAAATTTTACCGGATCAGAGTTTCGAAGCGAAGCTGAGTACAGGAACGAAAGTGTATGACGTGGTGATCAACTGTACTTATTCCAGCATCAACGAGATCAACCAATACCTCGGTATACCACCAAAAAGATTGTTGTACGAAGATGTTTTCATACCCGTATTCAAGTATCCAGCATTTCCATTTGGTCTTACAGTTATGGACGGGCCATTCTGTTCAGTAATGCCAAGAGGCATGCGTCAGAATGAATTTCTTTTATACCACGTGCGCGAATCATTATTAAATACAAAACTGTCAGTTGAAAAGCCACAGTTTCCCGAATACGAACTCTCAAGGGAAGAACTTACAAAGCCAGGAAGCATTTATGATAAATCTTCCTACTTCATGCCATTTTTGAAACATGTGGAACCGATGGGGTACAACCGCATTACGCGGAGTGTGTATGAAAATGATGACGATGCGCGTTTGACAGAATTGTACACGTACGACAACATCAAAAATTATTTTACCATCCTTTCAGGAAAAGTGACAACCTGTATCCAGGTAGCACTTGAGATCAAGCACATCCTGCAGGGAAGAAAGCTGAAGAAGCGTTTTATCATGTCCGTGTAATGAAGAACGTACTTGTTTTCGGAGCAAACAGTTTTATTGCCAAAGCGTTTATCAGCGCTTACCGGGAACAATATCATTTTATTCCTGTTTATCGAAAATCAACAACATCATCAGAACTTGTTTTTGATTTTTCACTGCCAGATAATGCTGAAGCATTTGCTGAGAAAATAAAAACAAAGATTGATGGAGTCATATTTGCACAGGGCATTAATCCATCACAGGGAGTGAATGAAATTTCCCTGCAGCATTTTCAACAAATGATGCAGGTGAATCTTTATACCCCCATTATGTTGCTTCGATGCCTGCGTGAGAAACTTGAAATGAATGCAGGAATTGTTTTTTTCTCATCGGTTGCCAAGCGAAAAGGCAGTTATGATCCATCATATGCCGCAGCAAAGGCTGGTGTGGGTGGATTGATCCAGACACTCGCCAATTCATTTCCTTCACAGCGATTCAATATGATCACACTGGGTCTAGTGGAAGGATCACCGGTCTATGAAGGAATGACAGAGGATTTCCGGGAAAAGCATGCTTCACGAATGCAGAACAGAAATTTTATTAAACCAGAAAGCGTTTGCAGCGTTGTAGATATGTTGTTGAATAATATTAATATCAATCGCGCAGACGTTGCGGTTGATGGAGGATACCAGTAATGAAGGGTATCATACTCGCAGGAGGTTCGGGAACGCGTTTGTATCCAATTACAAAGGCAATCTCGAAACAGTTAATGCCGGTGTATGACAAGCCTATGAGCTATTATCCATTGTCGACATTGATGATGGCAGGTATACGCGAAATTTTAATTATCACCACTCCGGAAGACAATCCACAGTTTAAAAGATTACTCGGCGATGGTTCTCAACTCGGTTGCCGGTTTGACTATGCAGTGCAGGAAACACCAAATGGACTTGCACAAGCTTTTGTGATTGGAGAAAAATTTATTGGTACAGATAAAGTTGCATTGATCCTTGGTGATAATATTTTTTACGGATCAGGGCTGGGAGAGCAATTGCAACAATTGACAAATGTGGAAGGTGGATATGTTTTTGCATACCAGGTTTCTGATCCAGAACGATATGGCGTGGTTGAATTTGATAAAGATCTCC
>CAZCKF010000505.1:0-2742 GCA_964499155.1 uncultured Chitinophagaceae bacterium | reverse complement strand
CGCACTTTCCACCACACCCAGATGCATGTTGATGGCATTTTCAATTTCTGCAGTACCTATGCGATGGCCACTTACATTCAGTACATCATCAACACGACCAGTGATTCTGTAGTTCCCATTTTCATCACGATAAGCGCCATCACCTGTGAAATACAATCCGGGATATGTTGCAAAATAATTCGTACGACAACGTTCATGATCTCCATATGTAGTTCTGATGATCGATGGCCATGGCGCACGAATACACAAATTACCGCTCACATTATTGCCTTGAATTTCTTTTCCATTTTCATCAACAAGTAATGGCTGAACGCCCGGCATTGGCAGTGTAGCGAATGCAGGTTTTGCAGGTGTAACGCCAGCCAAATTCGAAATTAAAACGCCACCTGTTTCGGTTTGCCACCAGGTATCGATGATCGGGCATTTTTTCTTGCCGATATTTTCATCGTACCAATGCCATGCTTCTTCATTGATGGGTTCACCGACAGTGCCCAATACCTGTAGTGAAGAAAGATCTTTTCCTTCCAATGGTTTATTTCCAAATCCCATCAACGACCTGATCGCAGTGGGAGCCGTGTAAAGAATATTTACTTTGTGCTTGTCTACAATCTCCCAGAATCTGCCGGCATCCGGAAATGTTGGAATGCCTTCAAACATGATCGATGTGGCACCTGCACTCAATGGCCCGTATAATATATAACTGTGACCAGTAACCCAGCCAATATCTGCTGTACAGAAATGAACCTGTCCTGGCTTGTATTGAAAAACATTTACAACGGTGTAATGGGTGAAGATCATGTAACCTGCACATGTATGAACAACGCCCTTGGGTTTGCCGGTAGAGCCGGATGTATATAATATGAACAATAAATCTTCAGCATCCATTTCTTCTGCATCATGATCCTGCACATGGTTTTGTTTCTCCATTTCTTCATCCCACCAGAAATCTCTCCCTGCAATCATGGAAACAGGAGTATGTGTTCTTCGGTAAACGATAACTTTTTTTACAACTGATGCATGCTCAATGGCATCATCTATTACTGATTTTAATGGAATATCCTTCGCGCCTCTTTTTGCTCCATCACATGTAATAATAAAAGATGCCTGTGCATCAAGCACACGATCTTCAATACTGTTGGCGCTGAATCCGCCAAAGATCACGGAATGAATGGCACCGATGCGCGCACATGCGAGAACAGCAATTGCGAGTTCAGGGATCATGCCCATGTAAATACAAACGCGATCTCCTTTTTTAACTCCATGAGATTTTAATACGGATGCAAACTTGCAAACCAGCGTGTACAATTCGCGGTAAGAAATGCGTCGGTGCTGTTCAGACGTGTCGTTGGGTTCCCAGATAATTGCTGTAGCATCACCCTGGTTGTCGAGATGACGATCGAGACAATTTTCTGTAATGTTCAATTTGCCACCGATAAACCATTTGACTTCAGGCTTTGTAAAATCCCATTGCAATACCCTGTCCCACGGCCTGCGCCAGCTAAAGTGACGAGCTATATTGCCCCAGAATTCTTCGGGATTCTCAACGCTTTGTTTATATGCAGCCTTGTACTGTTCAAAAGATTTGGCCTGGTATGGGTAGTCCATAAAATAAAGGTACACATGTGGTGATTTCATTCGGCAACGTATCTTGATGCAATGAATCCACCGACTTCCAGCCGCGGCATCTGGAAAGTAATATCTGCTTCATCAGTTGGTACGCTTATCGAATGGTACGATTTCTACATATTCGGTAGCCTGGCACCGATCATTGCCATGCACTTTTTTCCGAAAGAAAACCCAACGGCTGCATTGCTGTCAACACTGGCCACTTTCGCTGCAGGCTTTATCGTTCGTCCGTTTGGTGCACTTGTATTTGGACGGATCGGAGACATAGTCGGTAGAAAATATACATTTCTATTGACGCTGGTCATCATGGGTGGATCAACATTTGCGATTGGCCTGGTTCCCGGTTATGATACCATTGGATTTGCCGCGCCTTTGATCATTTTAATTCTTCGTTTGTTGCAGGGACTCGCCCTTGGTGGTGAATATGGAGGTGCTGCCACTTATGTTGCAGAACATGCACCACCGGGAAGACGTGGATTTTTTACAAGCTGGATTCAAACCACTGCCACACTTGGATTGTTTCTTTCACTCGGTGTAATTCTCATAACACGCACTTCTTTAAGCAGCGATGCAGAATCTTCCATTCGCGTTTTTAATGACTGGGGATGGAGAATTCCATTCTGGTTGTCGATCATCCTTGTGATCGTATCTGTGTATATCAGGTTGCGCATGAAAGAATCCCCGCTTTTTTCAAAATTGAAAAGCGAGGGAAAAACATCAACCAATCCGCTTCGGGAAAGTTTCGTACACAGGTCAAATCTTAAACTTGTTTTGCTTGCGTTGTTTGGTGCAACAATGGGACAGGGAGTTGTTTGGTACACGGGGCAATTCTACGCGCAATCATTTTTAGAAAATGTTTGTAAAATCGAATTCGGACAATCCAGAACCATTTTATTGTGGGCAATTTTATTTGCAACTCCGTTTTTCATTTTATTTGGTTACCTCAGTGACCGCATTGGAAGAAAGTGGATCATGATGGGAGGAATGCTTCTCGCAATCCTGACATACCGACCATTGTTTAATGAACTTGCAAATCTTTCTTCTTATAATAAGGACAAGGAGATGATTTCACTTCGTGAAATTGACAGTAAGCTTACTCCAGTTAATGATTCTGTT
>CAZCKF010000504.1:0-2750 GCA_964499155.1 uncultured Chitinophagaceae bacterium | reverse complement strand
GCTTAGTGGAGTATTTCATGCTTTCAAACAGAAGAAGATATTTACTAAAAGGGGAGTGAGGCAACTCTCATCATTTTATATAACAAATTTGGTAATGCCATTTGTTTTCCTGGTGTTACTAATTGTTTTTGGAGATGAGCTATTGGATATTGTTCGCATTTCTTTATTGCATCTTGTCATCGGTGTCTTTGCGTTTTTCATGTCCGCCATATTCAGGCAGGGTGTGATCTTACAGGAAGAACAAGACCTAACATTTTAAATATGCCAATTGTAATAAACCTCGACGTGATGCTGGCGAAGCGTAAAATGAGGAGCAATGAACTTGCGGAAAAAATTGGCCTCACTGTAGTAAACCTGTCCATTTTAAAAACCGGTAAAATAAAAGCCGTTCGACTGGCAACACTCGAAGCAATCTGCAAGGAACTCGATTGTCAACCGGGAGATATACTCGAATACCGGAAAGAATAAATCCTGACAACATATTAAGAAGACTAGTAGGCATTATGGTGCTGTTCAGAATCTTTTTGCCAATGCAGAAAGAAAAAGTAAGAGAGACGAGAGGAGAAGCGAGAGATGAGAGACGAGAGGCGAGAGGCGATTCCTGCAACTAGCTTTCGAAGTAGAAAGAAAATTTCAAGCAAAAGGGATTTATCGAACCGTTTTAATCGTATCCGTGAAATCCGTTTTAATCAGTGTAATAAAAAAACAAAATGAAAAAAAGAAATTGGTGGAAATGGTTATTAATGCTTCTGGTTATCATTATCGGAATTGGAATCTATTACCAGTTGTTTCACCAGACAAAAACTGTTAACAATGGTTTGATGAAACTTGCTTTCAGATTTCAAAAGCATGAACATATTGTCACTGCTGCACGGTTTCTTCCAGGCGATTCATTTATCGTAACGTCAAGTGTCGACAGTACTATAAGAGTTTGGAATAAAACGACAGGTGAAATAATCAGGGAAATCAAACAACCAGTTGGGATAAGCTATATGGACCTGAGTAAGGATGGAAGATTTGTAGTTACTGGGAATTATGATTCTCGGGTGAGAATCTGGGACATTCAGACGGGTAAAATGGTAAAAGAATTTTCAGGTCATACTGGTACCATTTGGACTGTTGCAGTCAACCATGATGGAAGCAAGATTGCAAGTGCTGGTGATGACAATGTTATTCATATCTGGGATGTTGCAAGTGGCACCTTGATTCGAAAACTGCAGGGACACAAACGAATTGTCTGGTCGGTCAAATTCAGCCCGGATGGAAATACATTGGCATCAGGAAGTTTTGATTTTTCTGTAAAACTCTGGAATGTGAGTGATGGTCAACTGGTTTGGAACAATGAAGGTCATACTGAAACGGTTGTTGACCTGGCTTACAGCAATTCAGGAAGTATGCTTGCTACAACAAGTGATGACAAAACGATCAAGTTGTGGGATTGGAAACAAAAGAAATTATTGCGAACCATGCGTCGTGCAGAACATGTGCAGGCTGTTGCATTCAGTCCCGATGACAGGAGGATCATTGCCGGCGGCCGCGATAAGATAATGATCGGGGAATTTTTACAGACTATTTTCGGTACTTCAAAATCCAATCCAGGGGTTTCAGCATATTTGTGGGATGTTGAAACCGGACAATTGTTGCATACAATTACTGAGCATGATAATGATGTAATGGATGTTGCATTCAGCAGTGATGGAAAATGGGTGGCTACGGCGAGTGCGGATAGGACAGTGGGCGTTTGGCAGGTAAATTAATTTGAAGATTTGAAAATTTGACGGAAAATTCATTCATTTTAGAAAATTCCTGTTTATAAAAAATTATAGTTGGTTCATCTACCACAAACTACCATTATTAATGTGAAACTTTTCATACTCGAAACGATATTTTAATGACTTTGGGTATACCGTCAAATTTTTAAATTTTCAAATTTGTTTAATGATTCGACAAGCTAGCAAATCTGACTTTGATACGATTTATGAAATAATAAATGATGCTGCGATTGCATATAAGGGAAGAATTCCTGATGATTGCTGGCATGAGCCTTATATGTCAACCGAAGCATTAATAAAACAAATGGAAGAGGGTGTTGAGTTTTATTGTTACGAGCATGAAGAAGAAGTTGCTGGAGTGATGGGAATGCAGGATAAAGGTGATGTAAACCTGATAAGGCATGCATATGTGAGAACAAAACACAGAAAACATGGCATCGGTAGCAAGCTCATTCAATTTATTTTCGAAAAATCAAATAAACCTGTACTTGTTGGAACATGGCGTGACGCTACATGGGCAATTGACTTTTATTTTAAGCATGGATTTGTGCTGGTTGATCAGGAAACTGAAATGCTCTTGAGAAAATACTGGAATATACCAGAGAGGCAATTAAATGTTTCCGTGGTACTTGCAAAACCGGAGTTTATTGCGGGTTTGAGAGGATAAGGTGATACCCATAATCCCCTGGGGTGGATACTATTTCAAAACACGATGCATTTCGCTAGACGCTTCACGCTTCACGTTACACGCTTCACGCCTCACGCTGTCTCTCCGAATTAGTTGCTATTCAGCTCATAAGTGAATTTCAGAATTTATTCTCTCCAACTTTCAGACTCTACGAATCAATGATAACTTTTCAATCATAAAGAACCTCCAACCCTCCAACTTCCAACCTCCAACCATTCAACGTCGACTTTTCGAACATAAAAAACCTCTAACCTACAACCTATCAAGAACATCCTTGTATCCACGACCCA
>CAZCKF010000503.1:0-2761 GCA_964499155.1 uncultured Chitinophagaceae bacterium | reverse complement strand
CAATGTCCAATGTCCAATGTCCAATGTCCAATGTCCAATGTCCAATGTCCAATGACGATTGGGATTGTAAAATTATGTTTGGAACAGGGAAAATATTTTTAAGTCACCAATTGTTCCGCATTTAGATAATTGAAAAAACTTGCAGGATTTTGCGGAGAAGCAATGAACATGCGCACTTTTTGTGCGGTTAATTGCAGAAAAACGCACACTTGTGCAGGAATAAAAAGTTGTAAATTTCTTCCATCAAATCAACTTCTTAAAAATTACTGCACATGAGAAACAAAATCTTCCTTGCATTTCTTTGTGTTCTGTGCATTCCACTTTTCGTTCTGTCTCAATCCCGCCAGGTTACTGGTCAGGTGCGAAATGAACGGGGTGATGCAATTCCGCTGGCAACAGTTCAGGTGAAAGGCACAAATACAGGTGTGTCTGCTGATGAGAATGGACGGTTTTCTATTCCTGTTACGGGTGACAATGCAATCCTCGTAATTACTTCAGTTGGCTATGCTGTTCGTGAAGTAAGTGTGGGAAGCAACTCAAATCTTGATGTTAGCTTGAATTTCGCAACTACCGACCTGGAAGTGGTTGTAACGGCGCTGGGTATACGAAAAGAAAAACGTGCTCTCGGTTACAGTACTCAGGAGGTAAAAGGTGCGGACCTCGTAAAAACGAAGCAATCAAATATTGTAAATGCACTTCGCGGTAAGGTTGCTGGTGTACAAATTAATAGTGGAGGCGGCGCACCCGGACAAGGTTCACATATTGTAATACGTGGAGTAAAATCACTCGGTCCATCAAAAAACAACCAACCCCTTTTTGTTATTGATGGATTGGTGATGGATAATTCAACAACGACAGTTTCAACTTCCGGTGACCTGCGAGGATTGTCAAATCGAGCAGCAGATATAAACCCCGATGATGTGGAATCAATCACCGTGTTACGCGGTGGTGCTGCAACGGCACTATATGGACAGGCCGGATCAAATGGTGTTGTATTGATCACTACAAAATCTGCACAGGCTGGAGAAATGCGTGTTAGTGTTTCTTCTACTTACGGAATCGATGAAGTAAATAAGTTTCCGGAAGTGCAGATGAAATTTACACAGGGCAGCATGAGCATTTATGATCCTGCAAACTTTTTCCCTACATGGGGCCCCAGCATTGAAGCTGCAAAAGCAATCGATCCCACGCACCCTGATCAGATATTTGATCATTATGCACGAGGTTATGAGAAAGGAAATCAGTTTCGCACGAGTGTAAATCTTTCGGGTGGAACACAGAATGCTTTAATGACTTCCTCGCTTTCTTATTTTAAACAGAATGGTGTTATTCCCAATTCTGATTATCAAAATATTTCTGCTCGGTTGGCCACACAATTCAGGTTGAGCGATAAAATACGATTTAACCCATCATTTTATTATATCAATTCAGGTGGATATCGTGTAAATGCTGACAGGTATAACGAACAACTTTCATACTGGTCTCCAAGATGGGATGTAATGGATTTCATTAAGCCTGATGGCACAATGAAAACATACGGGAACGATAATCCTGTTTTTGGAACATCTGTGAATCGATTCAAGGACAACGTAAACAGGCTAATTGGAAATGCTGCGATCACCTATTCGCCATTCTCATGGGTTGATGTTGATTATAAGGTCGGATTGGATTATACGGCAGATTTCCGTCGTCATACCGGACCTGGACCAAAGGGCCTGGTGGGTGAAATTCCATTTTCTGATAACAGCCTTGGTTTTGTTGATGAATTCCGAATCAGTAACCGCATTTTGAATTCAAATGTAATGGCAACATTTAAAAGAGACTGGACATCAGATTTCAACACGGTGTTGAGAGTGGGTAATGATGTGCGTGATATTAAATACAGTCGATTAACCTCCACTGGAGCAGAACTCGATATACCAGATCTTTTATCACTTAACAATGCAAAAGTGCGCGGCACCACGCAGTATGAAGAACGTTACAGGATTGTTAGTGCTTATGGTGACATTACACTTGGATGGAAAAATTACCTGTTCCTGAATGCGACTGCTAGGAACGATTGGTCATCAACATTATCAGAAGAAAATAATTCTTTCTTCTATCCATCTGTAAGTCTCTCGTATTTATTCTCACAACATTTTCAAATGCCATCCTGGATGAGTTATGGAAAAGTTCGTGCATCAATTGCCGAAGTTGGAAAGGATACCGATCCATATGAAACAAGTATTTTTTATGGTTCCAGTGTAATCACTTCAACTGGTCAGGTTGTTTGGACAAGAAATGATGCAAAAGGATTTGAGGGTCTTGAACCAGAAAGAACATCCACACTTGAACTGGGAACAGAACTGCGTTTTTTACAAAGCAGGTTGGGCCTTGATTTTACCTGGTACAAACTGAACAGCCGCAACCAGATCATTCCTGTTGCCGTTTCTCCAACATCAGGTTTTACAAGTGTAATTATCAATGCAGGAGAAATTGAGAACAAGGGTATTGAAGTTGTGCTGGATGCACAACCTGTGCGTACAAAAAATTTCAACTGGTCAACCACTTTAAATTTTTCGAGGAACAGAAATAAAGTTGTATCAATTCGTGAAGGACTGACAGAGATCGTACTTGCAACACACTTTGGTTATTCTGGCTCTGCAGCCACAATGAAATACATTCCAGGTCAGCCCGTGGGAAGCATTTTTGGATCATCTTATTTACGTTACTATGGTTCAAAGCCCGATGATAAGATCACACTTGAAAGAGACCTTCCTTA
>CAZCKF010000502.1:0-2763 GCA_964499155.1 uncultured Chitinophagaceae bacterium | reverse complement strand
CGCAACAGGGACTTGAAGTGAAGGAAGACATGCGCGTGATAGAATTTGTAAAGTCCATTGCAGAAAGTTTCCCGCTTGCTGAAGGAGGCTCGCTTGCAGCAGCGCAATTCCTGAATTTGTTTTTATTCCCACCCGAACAACAATATACTTACATCAGCAAACTAAGTGGTGGAGAAAAAAGAAGATTGCACCTGTTGACCGTTTTATTTCGCAATCCTAATTTTCTTGTACTGGATGAACCGACCAATGATCTAGATCTCCCCACACTCAATGTACTCGAAAATTTTCTCTCCAGTTTTCCCGGTTGTCTTTTGATCGTTTCTCATGACCGTTATTTTATGGACAAACTTGTTGACCATCTTCTTGTTTTCGAAGGCAATGGTGAAATCAGGGATTTCCCTGGTAACTATTCCGAATACCGCCAGTCGCTCGATGAACAAAAATTGATTGACTCCAGAACAGATTCAAAAATTACAGAACCAAAATTTGTTGAATCCAAACCAGAACAGAAAAGAAAACTGAGCTATAAAGAGAAACGCGAATTCGATACACTGGAAAAAGAATTACCTGCACTTGAAAATGAAAAGACTTCACTGACAGAAAAATTAAGCACCACCAGCCAGTACGATGAATTGCAAAAGATAACGGCACGCCTCGCACAAATAGACGCAGAGATAGCGGAGAAGGAAATGAGGTGGCTTGAATTAAGCGACAAAACTGAATGAAGTTTCAGGGTTCAGGATTACAGGATAAAAGAACGGTTCAAGGATAAAGCCAGATTCAATGTCCAATGACCAATGTCCAATGCTTCTCAAGGGACTTTATAGTATGAAGTCGCCATAGATCCTCTCCCCATAATATCGATACCCTCTTTCATCATACTTAGATCCGCAAAGAACGGAGTGAATAAACCCATTTAATTCCACTTGTTGTGTGTGATAGATCTTTCGATCGGGATTGGGTTTTAAAAAGAAATGAATGTTGGACTTTTTATTCCGGTAGATATTAATTCCGGTTGAAGAAACTGTATGAATCGATTCAGAAAGAAGATCTTTCATCATCATGTGACTCCTGTACCACGTACCTCCAGTTGCTGAAACAAATGGCTTACCATCCAGCAGGGCCACGCTGTCGTTGTAGGCAAATACATCAAGGTGATTTTTTTTGCCTGCTCTCAACCAATGCAAAATCTTTGGTGCATAACTGCTATCGTATGCATAGTTGCTGTCAAGAAATGTTATGCGTTTGATTTGTGATGGTATTTTGTCCACTGCCTGCAGGTAACCAAATATAAATGAACCTCCTCCGCTGTGTCCATTCAAATGAATATTTACGCTTCCATCAAACATGGATGAAATGCTGTCGATAATGTGTTTGATTTTTTGAGGATTATCTGCACGCATTCTCCGCCAGGCCGGCCAGCTTAACAGAGAATTCTCGAGATATACTACAACAACATTTGATCTCAATGTTTTTCGCAAAAACATCATTTGGGCACCAATGTGCTGAATTTCATAACGCCATTCTTTTTCATCTTTTGTACTTTTCCCAACAAGGTGTTCTTATATTCCATTTCCTTTGGTGCATCGATTGTAAGCTTAACCCCTTCCGACATGATTATGCCAGAAGTATCCTGTGTAAAACATGAAACAGGCACGAGGATAGCAAGTATGGTCAGCCATCGATTTATTTTGCCTTTTGTCAAAGTTGGAGGCATGATTTTGTAATAAAACACCCTTTATACCAAATAAATTTTTTTTTAATATCCTGCAATGAAGTTTCAACTGGCAATTGTACTCATACTTTTTTCACTGTTTTCAGTTGCTCAAACCGATACATCGGTTGACAGGTCCGGTGCAGTGCAGCGATTGAGTCGTTCATTGCAATATCAAACGATATCTTTTTCCCAAGATACTGCGATGGATTCATCTGCTTTCAGGAGATTCAGGGGGTTCCTGGAAACTGCCTTTCCATTAATTCATGCAAAACTCGAAAGAAAAATTTTCAATGAATTCAGTTATGTATACAAATGGGTTGGTAAAGACCTTACACTTAAACCATACGTGCTGATGGCACATTCTGATGTTGTACCCGTTGAGATGGAAACAGCGTCATCATGGAAAGTTCCACCGTTCAGCGGTGTTGTACGAAATGATACTGTTTTCGGAAGAGGGGCAGTTGACGACAAAGGACAACTGATGGCAATAATGGAAGCAGCAGAAACATTGTTGCGTAGAAACGTTCAGCCGCAACGAACAATTTATTTATGCTTTGGGCATGATGAAGAAGTATCAGGATTAATGGGCATGAAAAAAATTAGTGAGTGGTTCAGGGAAAATAATATTATTCCCGAACTGGTACTTGACGAAGGATTGGAAGTGGTAAGCAAAAGAGATTTTTTCAGAAAAGACATTGCCATCATTGGAGTGGGAGAAAAAGGGCATGCATCTTTCGAACTTACCATTGACATGGAAGGAGGACATAGTTCAGTTCCAAAAAAAGAAAATGCAATTACTGTACTTGCACGAGCGGTTACCCGAATTCAAAATAACCCCATGCCATTGCGCATGATCGAACCCGTGAATGTTTTTTTTCACAGGATCAAACCGATCATTCCCGGCATAATGCGATTTGTGATTAATAACCAATGGCTTTTTCGAAAACTGTTGTTGAAGCAGATGTCCAAGAATTACGCAACTAATGCAGCGGTTCGAACAACCATAGTTACTACCATAGTGCAAAGCGGTTTTAAGGATAATGTGA
>CAZCKF010000501.1:0-2769 GCA_964499155.1 uncultured Chitinophagaceae bacterium | reverse complement strand
CTGATCATTGATGCAGTTGAATACAATCGTCTTACAGAAAAATATACAAGTCTTCTTACACAATCAGTGAATTTTCCGAAATGGTTTGTTGAGCAGCAAGCTGCTGATCAAAGCATGATCTCAAAAATTGCATACGTTTCTGTTCCTTACACAACCATTGCTGATTCTTCAATCAAAATAACGGATGATGAAATTGAAGATTATATCAGCAGCAGGAAAAAACAATATGAGCAAAAAGAAGAAACGCGTTCAATCAGCTATGTTGTTTTCAACGCTTCAGCAACAGCCGCCGATACCGCAGCAGTTAGAAACGAGATCGAGGGATTGAAAAATGATTTTGCTACAACAACAGAAAATGAGATTTTTCTGAAAAGGAACGGCAGTGCATTTCCTTACGACAGCTCTTATTTATCTGAATCAATGATCCAGGTTCCCGCAAAGGACAGCATACTTCCACTTCCTGTGGGAGCAACATTTGGTCCCTACCTGGACAAATCGCATTATGTAATTGCAAAAAAACTTGGACAGCGAATGCTGCCTGATTCAGTTAAATGCCGTCACATTTTGTTGGGCACACAAAATCCTCAGACTGGTCAACCTCTTATGGAAGACAGCGTTGCAAAATTCAAAGCAGACAGTATTGCTGCAGCAATTGCTGGCGGCGCAAATTTCGACACACTTGCAGCGCGATACTCAACAGATCTTGCAGCTCAACAGGAAAAAGGGGTGATGACATTTGATTCTCGCACCATGCAAGGACCAAACTTTGCAAAAGAGTTTGCCGATTTCATTTTGTTTAATGGTAAGCCGGGGGACAAAAAGGTTGTGAAGACCTCTTTCGGTTATCACTATATAGAAATCCTGCAGCATATCAAACCGAATATGCATCACCGCATTGCCTACATGGCAAAGCAAATTGTGCCAAGTGATGAAACCGATCGTGCGGCAAACAATGCAGCCACTCAATTTTCTGGAGACAGCAGAAGTTTGAAATCATTTGATGAGAATTACGATAAGCAGCTAAGAACAAAAGGAATCAACAAGGTATCAGCCAACGGCATTCGCGAGAATGATTACATGATCAATGGTATTGGAACATCTCGTGCCCTGGTTAAAAAAATATATGATGCCGATAAAGACGACGTGTTGCAGCCGGAGAAAATAGGCGACAACTATGTTGTTGCTGCGGTTACAGAAGTAAATGAAAAAGGATTAATGTCCGTAGAAACGGCGCGGCCTCTCGTTGAACCTGTACTTCGCAACAGAAAGAAAGCGGAAGAGATCAAAAAGAAGATCGGAAACATTACAACACTTGAAGCTGCAGCACAGGCAACCGGTCAGCAGGTTCAATATATGGACAGCATACGTTTTTCAAATTCAGCACTTGCGTTCGAATATAAATTGGTAGGGGCTGCATTTAACCCTGCTAACAAAGGAAAAGTTGTTCCCCAGGTCATACAGGGCAATTCAGGGGTATATGTCCTTCGTGTAGACAACCAGTCAACAACGCCTGTTGAAACCGCAAATGTTGAGCAACAGAGAAAAGCATTACAGGCACAATTCAGAAGCCAGGTGGGTCAGGCAATGCAATACAATACGCCCGGATCCCCGATCAATGTATTGCGTAATTCTGCCTCTATTAAGGACAACCGATCCGATTTTTATTAATAAGCATTGAGCATAAACCTATTAGCCCGGCCACAACCGGGCTTTTTCATGCTTTGCCATGTTGTTAATTTCATGAAATCGTAAACAATACCATTTTTCGGGGTGTAATTTTGAAAAATGGAAGGTATCATTCAAAACAAAGTTGCCGAAAGCGGATTGATTACATTAGATCTTGAAAATTATCTTCCTGCACCTGTTGCTGTGTTCGATTTAAAAGATCATTTGTTCATGGGACTGATCCTGAAAGAGAAGGAATACAGGGAAGCATTAAAAAAAGCGGATTGGGAGCAATACCGCGACAAATATGTTGCTGTGACTTGTTCAGCAGATGCAATTATTCCTGTTTGGGCTTATATGCTAGCTGTTTCTTACCTGCAACCAGTTGCCAAAGATGTTTTTCTTTCAACCGAGGATGAAGCAAAGAAAGCTTTGATGTTGCAGAACATTTCTTCGATCGACAAAAATGCATTTGCTGATAAAAGAGTTGTAATTAAAGGCTGTGGAGATACGCCAATTGGCGACTATGCATATGCTGAAGTCACGAAGATCTTAACGCCTGTTGTAAAAAGCCTTATGTATGGAGAGCCGTGCAGCACTGTTCCCATTTACAAGAAAAAATAGAATGCAGGCTAACTTAAACTTGCCGCAACTTTTTCCAACAACGCTTTCGTTTTTTTAATTCCTTCTTCTTCATTCGCTTTTTCTCCTTCGTATTCAATACCGATGTAACCTTTCCAGCCTGATTCTTTTACAATTTTCAACATGCGGTAATAATCGGTTTCAATTACATTTCCCTGTGCATCAAAATCGTATGATTTAGCGCTCACGCCTTTTGCGTAAGGCATTAATTCTGCTGTTCCCTTGTATCGATCATATTCGTCAACACAAACCCGCCAATTATTCGGCTGCCGCTCAATACAGAAATTTCCAAAATCTGGTAGCGTCCCCACATTTGGTTTATTAATTTGTTTCATCACACTGCTCAACCATGATCCGTCGGAGCTATAGCCGCCATGGTTTTCAACTATCACATTGATACCCGCCTGTGCGCCATATTCGCCAAGCCTGCTTAACCCATCAACTGCTGCATCCCAAACAACA
>CAZCKF010000500.1:0-2775 GCA_964499155.1 uncultured Chitinophagaceae bacterium | reverse complement strand
GGATCCCCCTCCATAATCACTAATAATAATAATGGATCTGTTTTCAATGGCAGAAACAAACAATATAATATGATGTGTATTAAAATTCATTTATGATCTGTAAACTATGTTTTGTAAATATAAGAGGTACAAATGATCTGCATTTGCTATTTCGCAACTTTTTTTTATTTCGTTCCATATTCAAACCAACATTCGGTAGTTTATACTGCTATTAAAAAACAAATGTTCCTGACCACGCCGTAGGTTTTTGGGATGGCCAGTCTGATGTTATTTACACAATACTTTTTCCAAAGTTTCCAGTAAAGCTTGTCCACGAAGATTTTTCGCAATGATAATCCCGGAAGGATCAAGTAGAATATTCTTTGGTATAGAGTGGATGGCATATAAGTTCGAAACTGCATTTTCCCATCTAGTTAAATCACTAACATGGATCTATGTTAATTCCTCTGTTTTAATTGCATCGATCCACTTCTGTTTTTCTTTTTTCTCATCAAGTGAAACAGAAACGATACTCTAGATGGATCGTATATATTAATAAATTTTTGGGCAAGCTGGTGTGGACCTTGTAGGAAGGAAAATCCTTTTTTGGTTATTGAAATTGCATGTGGGACTTCTTCAGAATCGCGCGCAAGTGGATATCCACAATTGACGAAATCGGGTAACCAGGTATTCTTTGCCTGTACTGATGCGAATGAAAAAACAATAAAGGCTGCCCGGTCTGGAATTCAAAAAGTGACTTGAAGCTTTAAGAAATAGATAGATCATTTATTTTGAAAATCAAATTATCTCAGGCGTAATAATTTAGCATTGATTGCCACTATGATTGTGCTTAAGCTCATGAGTATTGCACCCAATGCGGGACTTAAAACAAAATGCGGATACAATACGCCGGCGGCCAATGGGATCGCAATTACATTATAGCCAATCGCCCAAAATAGATTCTGCACCATTTTGCGATAAGTTAAATTTCCAAATGAAATCATTTTTGCAACATCTGCAGGATTGCTGTTGACTAAAATAATATCCGCTGTTTCTGCAGCAACATCAGTACCCGAACCGATCGCAATTCCAACATCAGCTTGTGCGAGGGCAGGCGCGTCATTCACACCATCGCCTGTCATTGCAACAATCTCATTGTTGGCTTGCAGTGATTTTATTTTTTCCTGTTTCTGGTGTGGTAAAACGTTTGACATATAACCATCCATCCTCAGTTTGTTTGATACAGCTGCTGCAATCTTTTCGTTGTCGCCGGTCAGCAGGAATGTTTTAATGTTCATCGCTTTTAAAGAACTGATTGCTTCATATGAATTGTCACGTATGCTGTCAGATAAGGTTATAATTCCTGCTAATTCATTATCAATTGTTACAAAGCTGATGGTTTCCGTCTCCTGATCTATTTCCGTAGGAATTGCAGGAAGTGGCTTTTTTTGTTGCAGAAAATAATTTGGACCAGCAACAGTTATGTTTTTACCATTTACCCGTGCGGAGACACCAATACCCTGTTGGTAGTTGAAATTTTCTGATGGCATCAGTTCAAGATCGTTTTCCTTTAACTTTTTTAACATACCTCGTCCGATGAAATGTTCCGAATGTTGTTGAACTGCAGCAGCAAACTGAATTACCTGCTCCGCGGAATATTTTTCCGATACCGGGATTATTTTTTGTACTTCATGAGAACCTTTCGTAAGCGTACCTGTTTTGTCAAAAATTATTGATGTGAGGTTCCTTGAATTTTCAAAGGCCGTTCTGTTACGGATCAGCAAACCGCTGAGTGCAGCTCTCGTAGTGGAAATTGCGACAACAAGTGGAATCGCCACACCAAGTGCATGAGGACAGGAGGTGACCATTACTGTAACCATACGCTCAAGCGAAAATGCCAGGTCGTTTTTGGAATACCAAAAAATGAAAGTACCGATACCTGCAACAATCGAAATAATGGTTAACCATTTTGCAACCTTGTCTGCAAGATTCTGGGTATTGCTTTTTGTGTTTTGTGCAGACTGTACAAGATTTATGACTTTGTTCAGGTAACTGTCAGCCCCAACCCCGGTTGTTTTAATTTTTAATGATCCGTCTCCATTTATTGATCCGCCAATCACAGGAGCATCTTTCATTTTACTAACAGGAATACTTTCCCCGGTCAGCATGCTTTCGTTAACGAATGACTTTCCATCAAGAACAACTCCATCTGCGGGAATTTTTTCTCCGGGTTTTACAACAAAAACATCATTCGTTTTTAAATCTTTTAATTCAATATCAGTTACTGTTCCATGTTTTTCCACGTGCACAATTGAAGGGAGCAGGGCAACGAGCGATTCAAGTGCACGTGAGGCAGACATTTGTGAACGCATTTCAAGCCAATGTCCAAGTAACATTATATCAATCAGCCAGCGTCATCATACCGATCGCTCGATCGCTGATCTCTGAAATCATTCCGGCAAGAAAAGGCCATCCCCCGTAGAAATAAATAACAGACCCTAATCCAAGTGACACATATTCATCGCCGGTAAAAGAAATATGAAAACCAAACCAGTGCTGGATCATTCGCGAGAGTAAAAGCACAGGAATTGTCAGTATCAGGCAGGTCCAAAACCGTTTCAGAAAATCTGCTGTATGATGGCCTGCGTGTTTATCGTGAACATGATTTTGCGCTTGTTCAGATTGTGTAGTATTAGATTGGTGATGTTTATGTACAGTCTCTTTAGCAGCGTGATGCTGGTGTTGTGAATGATCGGGATGGTGTCCGTGATCCATAAAAATTTATTTAGAAATAAC
>CAZCKF010000499.1:0-2781 GCA_964499155.1 uncultured Chitinophagaceae bacterium | reverse complement strand
CTCGACAGCGGTTTATTTCTCGATCACAGGATCACGCGTCAATTGGTATTGAATGAATCAAATGGGAAAGATTTTTTAAACCTGTTTTGTTATACTGGTTCGTTTTCCGTGTATGCTGCTGCGGGAAATGCATCTTCAGTTACTTCTGTTGATCTTTCTAAAACATACCTTGAATGGGCTGAAAGGAATGTAAAAGCCAATGATTTTCTTTCACCCAATGCCAAATACATTCATGCAGATATTCTTCAATGGTTACCGCAACAGCCAGCCAAGACGTTTGATTTAATTGTAATGGATCCACCCACTTTTAGTAACAGCAAGAGAATGGAAGAGTTCCTTGACATCCAAAGAGATCATGTAGTGCTTATTAATGAATGCTTGAGGATCTTAAAAACAGGAGGTGTGTTGTATTTCAGTACAAACTTCTCCAGGTTTGTTATAAATGAACAAAAAATCAGTGCCTCAAAAATTACAGACATCACCAAACAAACAACGCCCTTCGATTTTGAAGGAAAGCTTTCACGATTTTGTTACCACATAAAAAAATAACACGGGGATCTCCGTGTTATTTTTTAAAACTATACTAAGCTGATTAATAAACGTAAGCCAGGGCTGTGCGATCGTTTGAGTTGAATGGACGATTAACTCCATTTCCAATACATGCAAGCATCCATGAATTTGGATCCGGTCCTGTTGGTGTGCCAGGAATATGTACTGCACCCACTGATGAAGCACCTTCATTGTATGCAGAACCTCCGCAACTATACTGGCGTGCCATATAATCAGTATGGCGGAAACCGATGCAATGTCCAACTTCGTGAGCGAGGATTGTTGTCAATGTACTTGTATTCCATGTGTCGAGATATGCACGGTTAACTAAAACCCTGTTGTAGGGATTTCCGCCTGATGGGAACCCCGCAGAAGCCAGGTAAGGAGAACCGGATGGAGCTGCAGTGATAAGGATATTACCTCCTGAAGTTACTCGTACAAAGTTCACACGGAGATTTTGTGCATTGTAACGGGAGATCATTGCATCTGTTGATGATACATACCGTGATGGTAAACTTGTTGAAACACGAATGGAAATGGTGCGAGGCAGACCACCTACAAGATTGTACGTGCGATACTGCTCTTCATCGCCAACTCTGAGGAACTGGCTTTCAGGAGTTCTGTCCAGTTCTTCTGGTGTAATGATAATATCACCTTCTACTAAATAACCATCTTCAACTTTTACTACATTCTTGTTTGTAAATCCGAGCTTTTTGATTTTCTCTAGAACAACTTGTGAAACTTCATCCTGTTGTTCCTGTTGTGGAGCATTGAGTTCTTTTTTGCAGGCAGTCAGGCAGATTGCTGCAACGCCAAAAAAGGCGAAAGCTTTCGTCATGTTGTGCATACTTCTTGGTTTAGGTTTGAAATGTGTGTGATAAAAACTTCAGTAGAAAAAAATGATGGTGAAAAAAAGTTACGACGAACATATGTTCGTCTTAAAAAAAATTTGGCAACATGGTTGCAATCGATACTGTTATCCACAGGAGAAAGTAGATATCCGAAGTAGTTTGACGAAAAAATGAGAAAACAGTTGTCGTATTAATTTGCATACGGCAGAAGATGTGTAGGGATTACACACTGTGGGATGCTTTTAATTTGAAGGGACTTCAAGTTTTGAGAAGGTTCATGTAGTTTGATAATAGTGAATAGGTAAAGTATTTTCGAAAAGGCTGTAAGCGTAGATAGGATTAAGTTAGATTTTATATCATTAGAGAAAAATTTCAAATCAAATTATGATTAGTTAAAAAGAAATTTATAAATGTTGTTCATTCGTATTTTCCACCGTAGAGCATTTTCATAAAATAGGGAATCTTCAAATTAAACTCACCTATTCACTATTGACTATTCATTTTAATAATATTTTCTCAAATAATTCCACTGACAAAACTCCAGCCATTTCCCTACATTTATAACGATGATTTTTGCTGCCGTATCAAAGATGTTATTGAAAACTGTCCCCGTTTTCGCTCTCGTTATTTGTTTCCCCTATTTAGCCAATTCACAGTATCAAAACAAATATGCACCCATAGAATTTCCTTCCGGCAGTGAGGAACGTGAATTTTTCCTTGTTACAAAAAATGCTTCGAGCTTCAGGAAAGTTCGCCAGGATGAATTTCTCAAAAACAAAGTGGTGGCTGTGTATGAACCATCCAATATTCTTTTGATCAGGACAAACATGCGATCCATAGATTCCTTAATGGCGTTAAGTGATTTTATTTTTGTTTCCGTAAAAAGAAATCCTGTTGAAGAATTACTCGTCGGTGATTTAAATATTGCTGTAAATAAGATCAATACACTGCATGATGTAATGCCTTCACTGACTGGTGAAGGTTTTGTTTTATCTGTTAAGGAAAATAAACCTGATTCAGCCGATCTCGATATTCGCGGAAGATATGTTTTTAGTCCCCTTGCATCATCTTCTGTTACAGCACATGCAACACTGATGGCGACCATTGCAGCCGGTGCAGGTAATTCATCACCTCAAACAAAAGGGCCTGCATGGAAATCCACCATCACATCTTCCAGCTTTGCAACCCTATTGCCAGATCCCGATGCATATTATCAGCAGAATAATATTTCTGTTCAAAATCATTCATACGGAACAGGACTTGAAAATTTTTACGGAGCAGATGCAGCAGCTTACGATGCGAGTGCTATCAACAATCCTTCTTTGCTGCATGTATTTTCAGCGGGTAATTCCGGTAACGTAATGGGAACAACAGGCACATA
>CAZCKF010000498.1:0-2786 GCA_964499155.1 uncultured Chitinophagaceae bacterium | reverse complement strand
ATTGAGCAAGGTAAAGTAAAATATTTTGGATTGTCAGAAGCTGACCTGGAAACTTCATTTGAGGCTGGTCATTTTGCAAAACTTGGACGCACCACACTTAAAAAAATCCTAGAACATCTTACAGCCTGCTACGCTCATCATGTGGGAGTTGAATATCATTCCATGATCAACCAGGAAAGAATTGACTGGTTGGAAAATGAGGTTGAAACAAAAATGCACGAAGACCTGCCTCTTGAAAAAAGACGGAGGATCCTTGAGAAACTGAATGAAGGAGTGATGTTTGAAAAATTCCTTCACACAAAATATGTTGGTCAGAAAAGGTTTTCACTCGAAGGCGGAGAAACAACAATCGCTGCACTTGATGCCATCATCAATACGGCAGCAGATCATATCGTACAGGAAGTAGTGATCGGAATGGCGCATCGCGGAAGATTGAATGTACTTGCCAACATTATGGGCAAGACGTATGAACAGATCTTTTCAGAATTTGAAGGCACGGCTAAGCTTGACCAGACAATGGGAAGCGGTGATGTAAAATATCACCTTGGATTCAGCAGTGAAGTGGAAACAGCGAATGGAAAAAAAGTTCATTTAAAACTCACACCCAATCCCTCACATCTCGAAGCGGTGGATCCTGTTGTTGTTGGATTCTCACGAGCAAAAGCAGATGTGATCTACGAAAGTGAATACGATAAGATTTTACCGATACTTATACATGGTGATGCATCGATAGCGGGTCAGGGTGTTGTGTACGAAGTATTGCAGATGAGTGGACTCAAAGGTTATTACACAGGAGGTACCATTCATTTTGTAATCAATAACCAGATTGGATTCACAACAGATTTTGACGAAGCAAGAAGTTCCGATTACAGCACATCGCTTGCTGCTGCCATCCAGGCACCTGTTTTTCATGTGAATGGAGATGATCCTGAAGCAGTGGTGAAATGCGTGGAAATTGCAACCAAATACAGGCAGGAATTCAACGCTGATATTTTCATCGACATGGTTTGTTACCGTCGCCATGGACACAACGAGGGCGATGATCCAAAATTTACACAGCCTGGGTTGTATGCCCTGATCGACAAACACCAGAACCCGCGCGAAGTGTATGTAAAATATTTATTGGAAGATGGCGATTCACAGGCACAGGATCTTGCAAAGGAAATGGAGAAAAAATTCTGGAGTGATCTGCAGGAAAGATTAGATGATGTAAAACAGAATCCACTTCCGTACACCTATCAGCAACCCGAACAATGGTGGCGAAGTCTTCGCCGCGCAACGCCGGAAGATTTTGATGAATCTCCGCTTACCGCGATTACACCGCAACAGTTCCAGGACATTTTCAATGCGATCATGTCATGGCCACAGGATTTCAAACCATTGAGAAAAGTTGAAAAGCTTATCCAGGATAAGATCAAATTATATACAACTGAAAAGAAAGTTGATTGGGCCACAGCAGAGTTGATGGCTTATGGAAGTTTGCTTTTGGATGGAAAGGATGTTCGCATGAGTGGACAGGATGTGAGAAGAGGAACGTTTTCGCATCGGCATGCAATATTGCGTGATGATAATTCCGATGCAGCCTTCAATCGTTTAAGTAATATACCAGGTGCAAAAGGCAAATTTAAAATTTACAATTCTCTCCTCAGTGAATTTGCTGTACTGGGTTTCGAGTATGGTTATGCAATGGCGAATCCAAATGCCCTGGTTTTATGGGAGGCACAGTTTGGTGATTTTGCCAATGGAGCACAAACGATGATCGACCAATTCATTGCTGCAGGAGAACAGAAATGGAACAGGATGAATGGTGTTGTCCTTTTGTTGCCCCATGGTTATGAAGGTCAGGGTCCGGAACACAGCAGTGCAAGGCTGGAAAGATTTTTACAGATGTGCGCAGAGTTGAACATGGTTGTTACCAACATTACAACTTCATCCAACTTTTTCCATTTGTTGCGCCGGCAACTGACATGGCCATTCAGGAAACCTTTGATCATTATGTCACCCAAGGCAAATCTTCGACACCCCGGAACCTATTCGCACGAAGATGAATTTGTAAACAACAGGTTCCAGGAAGTAATGGATGATCCATTTATTCAGGATGCTGCTGGTGTGAAAAAAGTTCTGTTCTGTTCAGGAAAGATTTATTTTGACCTGGCTGAAATGCAGCAGAAAGAAAATAAAAATGATACGGCGCTTGTTCGCATTGAACAATTGTATCCATTACCGGTAAAACAATTGAATGCATTGTACAAAAAATACAATCGTGCAACCTGGTTCTGGGTACAGGAAGAACCTTTGAACATGGGTGCAGCTTCATACCTGCAAATGAATCTGAAGGATCTGAATTACGGTGTGATCAGCAGGCAACCGAGTGCAGCAACAGCAACAGGTTTTTCAAAAGTTCATGCACAGGAGCAATCCGAAATTATTGAAACAGCTTTCAGCATATAATTCATTTGACAATTTGAACAGTTAAGCAAATCACATGATCGACATTAAAGTTCCAACAGTTGGCGAATCAATCAATGAAGTAACACTTGTAAAGTGGCTCAAGAAAGATGGTGAGTACGTGGATCGTGATGATATGATAGCAGAACTTGAAAGTGAAAAAGCCACTTTTGAAGTGAATGCAGAGCAGGCAGGAGTTTTAAAAACTTCAGCAAACGAGGGAGATACATTAAAAATTGGTGATCTCATTGCGCAGATCGATGAAAAAGCTGCAAAGCAGGCCGGTGAAAAACCAAAGGAAAATGGCCAGCCAAAATCTGAAAATAAAACAGCAGAGA
>CAZCKF010000497.1:0-2793 GCA_964499155.1 uncultured Chitinophagaceae bacterium | reverse complement strand
AAAGATTTAGAACTAATTCGTGGGAAAAGAATTGACTCCTGGAAATGCCTATATATTCCGTACACTGGCAGTATCTGCCATTGTGCTTGCCTTGTCATTCCGGGCAGGCATTGCGTTTTCCCAAACCTCTCGTACCGATACGATAAGATATCCTCTCACGGACCGAATTGGTGATCCATATCTCAATCCCAACCGAAATACATTCGACTTCCGTGATACTTCTTTCATCAAAAGAAATATCGAATACGATCCCGTAACGAGGCAGTATTACATAGTTGAAAAAATCGGCACGTCATACTATCGAACGCCGATGACTTTTTCAATGCGCGAGTTCCTCGATCTACAGGGAAGAAAAGATGAGATCGAATACTTCCGCAAAAGAGCAAGTTTGTTGAGTAATATGAATCGCCGGCAGTTCAAGCCAAGATTCAATTTCATCAATGATTGGGTGAATAGGATCGTTGGTACCGGCAAGATTGACATTCGGCCAAATGGTTATGTTGACATCACGGCTGGTTACAACGGGCAGAATGTAAAAAATCCAACCCTGCCGGAAAGAGCAAGAAAGAATGGTGGATTTGATTTCAACATGAATGCTCAATTGCAGGTTGATGCTAACATTGGAGATAAACTGAAACTACCGATCAACTATAATACGATTGCAAATTTCAATTTCGAAAATCAGCTCAAACTCGATTATGCAGGAAAGGATGACGAGATCATTAAACTTTTCCAGGCAGGTAATGTAAGCTTCAGCTCGAAAGGAACATTGATTCCGGGTGCGCAATCACTTTTTGGTGTAAAAACTCAATTGCAATTCGGAAAACTTTTCATTACAACTGTTCTCGCGAATCAGCGTTCTCAAAGACAATCACTCGGATTACAGGGTGGATCTGCAACACAATTATTTAATCTGAAAGCAGATGAATACGAAGAGAACCGACACTTTCTTTTAGCACAATACTTCCGTCGCAATTACAACAAGGCAATGAAACAATTGCCTGTTGTGAATTCTGCAGTGCAGGTGTTGCGTATGGAAGTGTGGGTTACAAACAGAACGGGCGCAACCATTGACACACGTGATGTTGTTGCATTGATGGATCTTGGAGAGGACACTGCCTACGGGCCATGGCAGAGTCGCGGTGGATTGCCGCGCAACGATGCAAACAATTTGTATGAAACAATCGTGAACAATCCGCAAAGCCGGAATTCAACACAGGTTTCAACTGTATTGACAGGTCTCGGTTTGCAACCTGTGCAGGATTATGAAAAAACTTTTGCACGCAAACTTTTACCAACCGATTATTATTACAATCCTCAAATAGGTTTCGTTTCACTTAATCAACCCTTGCAGCCAGATGAAGTTCTTGGGGTGGCTTACCAGTATACATATAATGGAAAAGTTTACCAGGTTGGTGAATTCTCTCAGGACATTCCACCAGACAGTATTGGTACAACACAAAAAGTACTTTTCCTGAAATTGTTGAAATCAACTTCCCAGAGACCAGCACTTCCTATTTGGGACCTGATGATGAAAAACGTTTATTCAGTTGGTTTTGGTCAATTGGAAAGAACGGATTTCAAACTTGATGTGCTGTATGAAGAACCAAGTCTTGGTGAAAAAAGATATTTACCAATTGCTGATGTTGCGCCGCAATACCAGGGAATGCCCATACTTACGCTGGTAAATCTCGACCGGTTGAACAACCAACTCGATCCCCAGCCAGATGGTGTATTTGATTATCTCGAAGGATTTACTGTGATATCATCGCAGAGCAGGGTGGTGTTCCCGGTGCTTGAACCTTTTGGACGAGATCTGGAATATGTTTTTCCAACGCAGGCTTTGCGTGAAAAATATATTTACTACCCGTTGTACGATACAATCAAAGCCATTGCACAAACTTTTGCAAACCTGAATCGTTATGAAATCAGCGGAAGATCAAAATCAGCAACAAACACAGATTACCAGTTAGGTTTTAATATTCCGCGTGGGTCCGTAACTGTAACTGCAGGCGGACAGGTTTTGCGTGAAGGCATCGACTATGAAATAAATTATGATCTCGGAACAATGAAAGTGGTGAATCCTGCAATCATCAATGCAGGATTACCGGTGCAGGTGCAATACGAGAACAATGCAACGTATGGCATCCAGACAAGAAATTTTATGGCGATGCGATTCGATTATCTCGCCAACAGAAAACTTTCATTGGGAGGTACAATTGTAAGACTTGGTGAACGTCCCTATTTCACCAAGCAATCATATGGTGATGATCCGATCCGCAACACCATGATCGGAATGGACTTTGATTACCGAAGTGGATTCCCACGATTATCAAGATGGCTTGACAAACTTCCATTCTATTCAACAAAGGCTGCATCATCCATCACAGCCTATGGCGAAGCAGCCATGCTTATTCCCGGCCATGCTCCGCAAATTGGTAAAGGCAGTGCAGGTGTAAGCTACCTCGATGATTTTGAAGGTACACGCAGTGGTATTGATCTGCGCTTTCCGCTGATCAGTTGGACACTTGCATCCACACCGCAGAAGTCAGGTCTGTTTCCTGAAGGAGAATTGAATAATAATCTTATCTATAATTACAACAGAGGAAAACTTGCATGGTATAATATCGAACCTGTATTGCAGGAAAGAAGAAATCCAAATAATCCGCTGCGTAATAATCCTGACGAACTTTCGAAACCAGAAACAAGACAGGTATTGCAGGAAGAAATATATCCGCAAAGTACAACAGATTGCGGGCATGCCTTGCTCACCACATTCGACATGACCGATTA
>CAZCKF010000496.1:1746-2813 GCA_964499155.1 uncultured Chitinophagaceae bacterium | reverse complement strand
TTCTTCATCATCAATACGAAGATGAGTCCTGATCTTTTCCATATTGCGGCTGTGCAACTCATTGAAATATTTTTCAAGTAGTTGAATAGCTATTTGAACGTCAGGACGTTTGCGGTTCATTTTATACAACTGCAGCAACAGGCATTCACGCGTATTGCGTGCACCAACACCAATGGGTTCCAGTTGCTGAATTTTCATAAGCACAGGAAGCAGGTCTTCGCCTTCTGTCCATGATCCAGTTTTAAAAGAAAGATCTTCTGCAATTTTCTCCAGGTCAATATCCAGCATTCCGCAATCGTTCAGCGAATCAATCAGGTAATCAGCCAGATTGAATTCTTTATCATCGTTGGATAATAACCTGTACTGGATCTTTAAATCTTTACGAAAATCAACATTCTCCGGAACGGGAACGTTGGGAAGTTTTTCACTGCTTAAATAGTTATTGTATTCAAGCTTATAATCCGGGATATCATCGTCTGCAAATTCATCCCAGTCTTTATAATCCTGAACTTCATCCTTATTGTACTTATCAGCTGCAGGATCAGTTTCCTGTAATTGCTCATCCAATAATGGATTTTCCTGCAATTCCTGCTGAATTCTCTGTTCTAACTCAAGGGTATTGAGGTGAAAGAAGTTAAGCAGCTGGATCTGCTGAGGCAATATCTTTAACCTCTGCTTTTGGGCAAGATGCTGGTTGATCATAAATCCGGGGTTTGTTGGTAGATTATCTAAGTCAAGTCTGGCTCCAATTTTTTATACTGGTGTCCGTCATTAATACAAACATTTCGTTTTCAACAAGTTGATATAGCAGAATTTGTTTAATACCCCTCTCTGCCATGCTAAAACAGTCGGGACCGCTGTGGAATTGATTCCTCACTTTGTAGAATAGCAAAAAGTTTTAAATAATACTGAGGAAATAGGTCAAAACCAAGGGTTAAAAAAGTGATGATTTTTAAAACAATGAGGCCTGCACTCACGCGCAGGCCTCTATAGATTGTCTCCGTCCAAATAAAATCAAAGGGTGTCGTGCTGTTTTGCACGAATTCGGATCTGGTGAATTGATCCCT
>CAZCKF010000496.1:0-1736 GCA_964499155.1 uncultured Chitinophagaceae bacterium | reverse complement strand
CTCGGATACTCTGCTCACATCAGGTTTTCTTAATTCCTGGGATTCATGCTTCTCTTGTTTTCCTGGAAATAAATTGAGTGAAGCCACTCTTAATCCAGAAGAAGCATTCCTTATTTTTCCCTGATTTTCCTTCATGCGCACAAATTTTTTAGAATGACCAAATCTGGTTTAAATGAGGTCCGGTATACTGTGAGCTAAAAAAGTACCAATTTTTTTCCTGTTTACCAGCATCCTCTGGTGTAGAGAAATGTAGATTTTATTGCTCAAAGTCCCCGTTCAGTCTGGATAAATCTCAACAGCGATATAAACAAACTGGTACAATTATTTAATCTATATCATAGCAAACAATTTGATAACCATAAAACCGATACGCTATGTTACGTTGGACATTAATTTTTCTGGTAATCGCAATCATCGCAGCCATATTTGGTTTCGGTGGTATTGCTGCCGGAGCTGCATCTATTGCGAAAATTTTGTTTTACATTTTCCTTGTATTGTTCCTTATTTCTTTGATTGCCGGCGGTTTCCGCAGGGTTGACTAAATCATATAAAGGGACAAGTGAATTAAGTGCGGTAATTGTTACTGCACTTTTTTTTACCCCTCATCGGTAGAAGCATAAAAATGAACACGGATTTTGGGTGATTAAGCTAAGATTACACGGATACATTGAATCAAAACTCTACACATTACATATATACGAGGTGATTTACAAAAATTGACACTTAAAAGTCTTCAATAGCAAACAGCCAAAAGCCAACAGCTCAACAATGGTTGAGCTACAAATTCCCAGAAGTTGAAATCAATTAAAGTGGTACTCGAAGCTTCATAAACTCGTAGCCCTCGCAGCTCAAAGCTCATAGCTAGCAGCTACTTTTAATCCATCCTCCCCAACCCCTCCTCATAATTACTTCCCCTCTCCAGATTGGTGCTGCTCTCCTGGTTGATCTTTTCCTGGGGATCTTCGTTTATAGGGGTTTCCTGTTGAGGATTAACAGCTTCCTGCTTTTCAACTTCATTGGTTGTTTTCTTATTTTCTTTTTTATCCTTCGGATCAGTATAGGTCATAATCTTTTTTTTAAATACTGTAAATAGTATACCAGACGTTGCATTTCCATACACTATGTGTAACGATTCAGTTGATGATAGTAAGAATAATTCAACAGAATTAAACCGCACATTTGAAAAGTTAATCCTCCCTGTTATCCAGAATTAATCCTGCAATCCTTTCCAATCCTAGAATCCTATTAACTATCTTTAATATACACCATTATGATTACGAACCATACCATCCTGATTGCTGAAGACGATGCAGATGACAGATTTTTACTGCAAACTGCGTTTGAAGAAAAAGGTTACAGCGACCAAATTGATTTTGTTGAAAATGGAATTGACCTGATCAATTACCTGAGTGATATAAGAAACGCAAAAGAAGGTGAAAAAAATTATCCTGGTTTCATCCTGCTGGATCTCAATATGCCTAAGAAAGATGGCCGGGCAGTATTAAAGGAGATGAAACAACATCCCGATTACAAGAAAATTCCTGTTATCATTTTTACTACAACAAAAAATGAAAATGAAGTTCGCCGTTGTTATGAACTCGGGGCGAATACGTATGTAGTGAAACCAGTAAGTTTCGATGCTTTATTAAATGTTGTGGAAGTAATTCGGAGTTATTGGTTAAACACGGCTATGATTCCGAGTGCTTAGCCTTTCCATTTCTTCTTTTTCGAAGCCA
>CAZCKF010000495.1:0-2835 GCA_964499155.1 uncultured Chitinophagaceae bacterium | reverse complement strand
TGTTCCGAAAAACAATTTGCCTTCTTTTTCAATCAGCATCGAAGGCACATGCTCGTATCCATAGCCGGCATTCATTTTCCATATTGCTACCTGGCGATCACGCGAAGTTTGATAAGCCACAACAGTGTCCTGCATTGTCTTCCCATACACATATTTCCCGTCGGCAGAAATGCCGATTGATTCGCGTACACGTGTATCATTGTTTCTCCAAAGTGTTTTGCCACTTATTAAATCAATGGCTGAAATATATCGGTCGGGTGCTACAACATACACAACACCATCATGAATTACAGGAATGCAGGAAGCAGGGGAAAAATTAATAACTGATGATCCATTATTCCATGACCAGTTTAATCCACCCGTGCGTTTATCGAGAGCATACAGGTTTCTGTCCCATGCACCGAAAATGATTTGATCGCCATGAATAACAGGTGTGCTCATTACAGGTCCCTTGAGGCTATCGAAACTCCATAATAATTTTCCATCATCCAGGGTAAGTGCACGAAACTTTCCATCGCTTGCGCCGATGTACACAATCTCGTTTTCAATAACAGGCGATCCGAGAACTGCTGCATCTGTTTTAAACTTCCATTTTAATTTGCCTTTTGTATTGAGGCAATAAATATTATTATCTGCACTGCCGAATACGATTTTATTATCTGCAGCAGCGGGTGAAGAAAACACTCCACGTTCAGTATTGAATGTCCATTTTGTTTTTCCATTATCTAAAGACAGTGCTTTAACTGAGCCGGCATGGTTGCCGAATACGACTAATTTTCCTGCAATAACTGGAGTGGAAATGACATTTGCTTCAGAAGAATGTCTCCACACTTCTCGCACATTTGAATTGTTATTAACAGTGTAATCAGGTCTCCAGAATTTTAGAGACCTATCGTAGTTCCTGCGTTGATTTGTTACTGCCGTCCATTTTTTTTCTGAGGCAAATGGAGTTCGTTCAGAGAAAACGATCGAATCATTTCTTACATCTACCAAATTATAGCCTCCGACCGGAGCACGTGCACGTAAATTGGATCTGCCCATCACCGAGGGAATTTCTTCAGCAACAAATGCGCGGTTCGCATGACCATGACCACACAGCGCCATAATCGTATTGTATTGCCTCAACCTGTCAGTGATCTCATACCAGTTATCAAGTCCAACATCGAGAGGATAATGATTTAAAAAAATCAGGGGTTTATCCTTAGAAGTAGTATCAAGAATACTATCGATCCAGTTGATTGCATTGCGCGGAACATGTCCATCGCTCATGCGTACATATGGACCAGAAGGGCAACCAATAAAACGGATACCTCCATGATCCATTACAAATTTATCGTAACCAAAAATCGTAATTACACTCTCACCCCCACTCTCACTCCAACCACTGTCATGGTTCCCTGGGATCACATAATAAGGAATGTCAAGACTGTCGAGCAATTGTTTAGCCAACCTGATCTCTTCATCTGTGCCGAGTTCTGTTATGTCTCCTGTGACTACAACAAATGCGACATCGTCCATCGCATTGATATCCCTCACCGTTCTACGCAGATCCTCTTCCGCACCACCGTTTGGTGAGCCTATGTGTGTATCGGATAAAAAAGCAAATCGGAATTTTCTTGACTGACCGTTTGCAAAAACTGTTGAACAGAATAAAAGCGCAAAAAATAAACCCTTAAGCATAGTGCTCAATTTAACTCAAAACGCGGATCATCTGGTCCGATAGGTATTTGACAAACGGAAATATTTGTATTTGTTATCAATTTATATTCACAAAAAAAACAAATGGAATCCCGCAATGCTATTAACTGGTTTGAAATTCCCGTTTCAGATTTCAATCGTGCTAAAAAATTTTACGAAACACTGTTTGATTTTCAAATGCCTGAAATGGATATGGATGGGGCAAAGATGGGAATCCTGCTGCATGACCAGGAAGGTGGAAAGGTTGGAGGCGCCATCGTTCATAATCCTTCCATGTATAAACCAAATGGCGATGGAACGCTGGTTTACCTTAATGCCCAACCAGACCTTCAATTGGTAATCGATAAAGTTGAAAAAGCCGGGGGCAGGATCTATGTCCCGAAAACACCAATTGGTGGTGACATGGGTTATTTCGCAATAATTGCTGACACAGAAGGGAATCGTGTGGGATTACATTCAATGTCATAATAAGAAACAATTATAGTTTAGGCAGAGGCATTGCTTTTTGCCTTTTGCCCTTTGCATTTTAAGATGGTGATTGTGGTATAATGACTACTTGGTATTTTCAACCATGCGGTGGTCGACCTTGCAACTATTACGTTTTCACTTTTCCCTTTTTTTATTACCAGTTTTTCTTTTCGCTCTGGCCTTCGCATCATTTGATGCGGGTAATGCATTGCTGGTTTTTTTCATTCTTCATTTTCTTGTCTATCCGGCAAGCAATGGTTATAATTCTTATATGGACCGTGATACCGGACCAATCGGTGGTTTGGAAAAACCTCCGCTTCCGGAAAAGCAATTGTTTTATACAACCATTATTATGGATGCTGCAGCTCTTTTGTTAAGCTGTTTAATTTCAATTTGGTTTGTTACAGGAGTGTTTCTTTACATTCTCGCCTCGAGAGCATATAGTTATCGTGGTATCAGGTTGAAGAAATATCCGTTGACCGGATATCTGGTTGTAATTATTTTCCAGGGAGCTCTTGTTTTTTTTCTTTCCTTTCACGGCATCGATGTAAATCATTCAACGGATGTTCCTCGTCTCCCGATGATGGCATGTTCATTTCTGATTGTAGGTTATTTTCCACTGACCCAGGTCTACCAGCATACAGAGGATATTGATGATGGTGTTCGAAC
>CAZCKF010000494.1:0-2836 GCA_964499155.1 uncultured Chitinophagaceae bacterium | reverse complement strand
ATGCGTTTTGTTTTTTTGTTTTTCAGGTTCATCACATACAGATCGAGGTCACCATCACGTGTTGATGTAAACAACATATGTTTTCCATCTGGTGAAATGGTTGCTTCCGCATCATAACCAGGAGTCTTTGTCAGGCGTTTTTTGATCTTTCCAGTCAGATCAGACATGAAAATATCATAGCTCTCATACACAGGCCAGATATAGCGGTTGCCATATTTGGTTCGATCGGGTACCGGAGGACATGCATCACCACCGAGGTGCGTGGATGCATACACGATATGTTTGTTATCTCTAGTGAAAAAACCGCAGGTAGTCCTTCCCTTCCCGGTGCTGATCAGTTTGTATTCAAACTTTTCACCGTTCTGTGGGACTCGTCCAGCATAGATCTGGTCACATGGAATGCCGTCTTTTATTGATGTTCTCTGAAAAACAATCCATTTGTTATCAAAACTGAAATAAGCTTCGGCATTGTCACCGCCGAAAGTGAGCTGTCGGATGTTGGAGAAATGAGTTTCCTCAGGATAATGCAACGTATCCGCTGTTGGTGAAGCAACGAATGAATTTGATTCTTTAAATGAGGTTGTAATCAAAAGCAGGGTGGCAGCAACGGCCGAAAAAATTTTCATGGACAACAAAGGTAAACGGTTGGCAATACCCTTTATGTCAGCCAACTGTCATTCAAGGATTTTAAAAAAGTTTTGTGATGACGAATCAAATTTTATATGAGGGAAAGCATTAATCCAGGTTCACTATTGACCTTTCACTTTCACATTTAAATCTGATTAAATTACCGGGGAAATATCAGATTTGCATATTCCATCCATATTTCAATTAACTATTAAACTTCTCTTATAGTTTTGGTCCATGAAAAGCATCCTTCCTGGAATTGCGATCATGATTTTATTAGTGGGTTGTTCAGATGAACCCAAGAATTCGAATTTTGATGACATCCCCGGTTATAAATCAATTTCTGACAGTATCAGAAAGAATTCTGGTGATGCTGCTTTGTATTATCGCCGGGGGCAATTATTGAAAAAACAGGGTCATTGGGTACCGGCGCTTGCAGATTTCAGAATGGCCTGGAATATGGATAAAAAAGAAGAATACGCTGTTGAAACAGGTGACCTGCTAATGGAAAAGCACATTGATTCGGCAACTGTTTTTTACCAGCAAGCACTTAAGGATTTACCTGGAAATTTATTTATCCAGCTAAATCTTGCTGACAATTATTCCAAAACAGGTAAAAATGAAGAAGCGCTATCCTTATTGAATGAAATTTCTGGAAAATATCCAGGACAGATTGATGCGCGCATCCTCCGGGCCAACCTGCTTCAGTCACAGGGAAAACCTGATGAAGCCCTGAGAGCACTGGAAGAGGCTTACTCTATTGCGCCCTTTGACGTTGAATTAAGCTATCAACTCGCATTTGCTTATGCAGAAAATAAAAATCCAAAAGCGCTCGCTCTAAGTGATTCACTCATCAGGATGGATACTTCTAACAGTCATGCAGAACCGTATTATTTCAAAGGTGTTTATTATGCCAATACGGGTTCACAATCTGAAGCGCTAAACCAGTTGGATATTTCAATGAAAAAAGATTATTATTTCCTTGATGCCTATCTCGAAAAAGGAAGAATCTTATTTGATCAGAAAAAATACCAGCAGGCACTTGATGTTTTCAAGCTTGCAGCTACCATAACTCCAAGTTTTGCAGACGCTTATTTGTGGATGGGAAAAACACAGGAAGCAATGGGGAATAAACAGGAAGCGGATTTGAATTACCAGAGAGCATATGGTTTAGATCCGTCGTTAAAGCAAAAGGAATAATCTATTTCAAGATTTCAAAATTTCAAGATTTCAAGATTCGCTTCGTAAGATAGTGATCGGAAAATAGTATCGCACAGAAGCATCAATCATAGAAATAGGCCTCGTCATCAAGACCGCCATCTCCGGATGGAGATTTATCATCGAGGTCGGCATCAAAACGATCTTCTTCACGAATAGGATCATCTTCTATCCTACCGTGCGCTTGTTCAATGGCTGCTGGAAAGTCACTGACAGCCGGACGTTTATCCTTGGGATCTCTCGGGATCATACTTTAAGGTACAAAATAATAAAATGTTGGAAGCTGATTAGCCTACAAGTCGGGATAGCTCTTGGCCTTTGGCTGTTGGAGACTTATAAGAAGCTTTATCCTTATAAGAACAAGGTCACTTTTATGGCTCCAAAAGCCAACAGCCAATAGCTAACAGCTTCTCTGTTCATTGATTGTATGCAAATCGAAACCGAGTAGGTTAAAATCTCCATTTGCTCCTTATTTTGCGCATTATGCCGATCATTGCTCCTTCCCTCCTCTCTGCTGACTTTCTGAACCTGGAAAGAGATTGTAAAATGCTGAACGACAGCGAGGCCGATTGGTATCACCTGGACGTAATGGACGGCCGGTTTGTACCGAATATCAGCTTTGGCCCTATGATCGTGGAGTTTTTCAGAAAGGCTACAAAAAAAACCTGTGATGTACACCTGATGATCCTTGAGCCCGAAAAATTTGCAGAACAATTTAAAAATGCTGGTGCAGACATTCTTACCGTGCACATTGAAGCATGCAATCACCTGCACAGGAACATTCAACAAATAAAATCACTTGGTATGAAAGCGGGCGTTGCGGTAAATCCGCATACACCAGTTTCACTACTGTCTGATATTTTACCTGATATCGATCTCGTTTGCCTGATGAGTGTCAACCCCGGATTTGGAGGTCAAAAATTCATTGATCATACGATACACAAAACGCGAGAGCTAAAAAAAATGATCACAGAAAAAGGTGTGGATGTAA
>CAZCKF010000493.1:0-2836 GCA_964499155.1 uncultured Chitinophagaceae bacterium | reverse complement strand
AATTCACTCCGCCAATTAGCGCTACTCTCGTCTGTGCTTGTGATGTACAGTACAGACTCAACAGTAGCATGCACACTAGCATTTTTTTCATCGGGATAAAATTTAGGTTATCAATTGTGATGTTTGCTTGCCAACATACATCGTCAGTCGATCCCTATACATCAAATTTTATGCCTTGTGCCAGTGGTAACTGCGTACTGTAATTGATGGTATTCGTTTGTCGACGCATATAATTTCTCCATGCATCGCTTCCACTTTCTCTTCCACCACCTGTTTCTTTCTCTCCGCCAAAGGCTCCACCAATCTCTGCACCTGATGTTCCAATGTTGACATTTGCAATACCACAATCGCTACCAGCATGAGATAGAAAGGTTTCAGCTTCCCGGAGATTCAACGTCATAATAGATGATGACAATCCCTGCGGTACTCCATTTTGTATATTGATTGCTTCTTCAAACGTTTTGTATTTATGCATATACAAAACGGGTGCAAACGTTTCTTCTTTTACAATTGTCGAGTCTGGTGAAATTTCGGCTATGCATGGCTGTACATAACATCCGCTCTCGAAACCATCCCCAGTTAACTGCTTTCCTTCTACAATAAAATTTCCTCCCTGCTGTTTGCATTTTTGAATTGCAGCCGTATACATTTCAACAGCATGTTTATCTATTAATGGCCCCACATGAATGTTTTCATCAAGCGGATTTCCAATTTTTAATTGTTTATAAGCACGGGTTAATTTTTCTTTTACTGCATCATACACATCCTCATTTATTATTAATCTTCTGGTTGATGTGCATCTTTGTCCTGCAGTACCCACTGCACCAAATACACTTGCTCGAACAGCAATATCAAGATCAGCATCTTTTGAAATTATTATTGCATTGTTACCTCCCAGTTCAAGTAGTGATCGTCCGAGCCTACCGGCAACAGCAGCAGCAACTGCTTTTCCCATTCTTGTACTTCCAGTAGCTGAAACAAGTGGTACTCGCTTGTCGGCTGCCATCCATTCTCCAACTTCGCGTTCGCCATTTACGAGACAACTAACCCCTTCGGGAATATTGTTTTTTGAAAATACTTCTGATACTATGAACTGAACAGCATTTGCACAAAGCGGAGTTTTTTCAGATGGCTTCCAGACACAAACATCGCCACATATCCACGCAAGCATTGCATTCCAGCTCCATACCGCAACAGGAAAATTAAATGCTGAAATAATACCAACAACACCTAGTGGATGCCATTGTTCATACATCCTGTGTCCGGGTCTTTCGCTGTGCATGGTGAGCCCATGCAACTGACGGGAAAGCCCAACCGCAAAATCGCAGATGTCGATCATTTCCTGTACTTCACCATAACCCTCCTGTAAACTTTTTCCCATTTCATATGATACAAGTTGTCCAAGAGGTTGTTTGTATTTACGTATTGCTTCTCCCAATTGTCTGACAATTTCTCCACGTTGAGGTGCAGGAATTAATCTCCACGATTCGAATGCCTTTTCTGCCGCATGAATTACTTTATCATATGCTTCGCGATCAGCAATGTTGACACTCCCGATTTTTTTTCCATCAACCGGTGAAAAAGAATCAATGCTGTTTTTTGTCGTAATCCATTTTGTGCCCGTACTCACTCCGGGGTTGTCTGCTTTGAGATTAAAAGTTTTGAGAAATTCCATCCTGTAAAGGTAAGGGGCCGATAAGTCTTCACGCAAGATGCAAAGTGAGCGAAGATGCAAATTTGACAGAGGAATTATTGCTAATTATTCCAAATTAACGCTGGGTATTTGGCTTGTAACCTGGGCCCAGAAGCCTGAAGCCTGTAGCCTGAAGCCTTATTAGTATTGTTCCTTCTCGTTTGGAAAACTTCCACTCCTCACATCATTAATATAGTTCTTTACCGCCGCAGTAGATTGTTCATGAATATTTAAATACTGGCGGAGAAATCGTGGTTTGAATTCTGTATTGATACCAAGCATATCATGCATTACAAGCACCTGTCCGTCACAGTGAGGCCCGGCGCCGATGCCAATGGTTGGAACCTTGATCGATTCCGAAACCTCTTTTGCAAGCGTGGCCGGAATTTTTTCCAATACAATGGCAAAACATCCTGCCTTCTCCAGCAATTTAGCATCACGTTTCAGTTTTTCTGCTTCTACTTTTTCTTTTGCCCGAACATTATACGTACCGAATTTGTAAATGGATTGCGGTGTGAGGCCAAGGTGACCCATCACAGGCATGCCTGCTGAAATGATTCTTTCAAGAGATGGCACTACTTCTTCTCCACCTTCAAGCTTTACTGCATGAGCACCCGTTTCTTTCATTATCCTGATCGCAGAAGCGAGAGCGATGTCAGAATTGGATTGATACGAACCAAAAGGCATGTCCACAACAACAAGACATCGATTGACGGCACGAATAACAGAAGAAGCATGATAGATCATTTGATCCAATGTGATAGGTAGAGTGGTTTCATGACCAGCCATTACATTGGAAGCAGAATCTCCAACAAGGATTACGTCAATGCCTGCATTATCAAAAATTCCAGCAAACGAAAAATCATATGCAGTAATCATGGCAATTTTCTGTCCATTCGCCTTCATCTTCTGAACAGTATTCGTCGTGATGCGTTTTACTTCTTTATTTACAGACATTAGCCATTATTTTAAAATACAAGCTTCTTAAATGTCTCCAACAGCCAACAGCTATCAGCTCATACTACTGCATTTTCCAACCTCACCTCCTCATATAGAGTATGTATCAATCCATCAGCCAAACCAATCTTGGGTACATAGATCTCCTGTGCATCGGCCCTTCGCATAACATTGATGTAAATAAGC
>CAZCKF010000492.1:0-2842 GCA_964499155.1 uncultured Chitinophagaceae bacterium | reverse complement strand
AATCATTATCAGTTGTTTTAGTTGTAGTACTGTCGTTGCAACTGATCATAAATCCGGCTGCAATAAGAGGCAGAAAAAATTTAATTTTTCTCATGTTTGAAATTTTACTGGTTACTGGTTATAGTTTGATAAAAAAGTGTTCACGGCATATGCCATGAACACTTTGAAAATTATGATTTTGCTTCCGCGTGCATATCGCGGTATTTTTTAATCACGTCATGTGATTGGCGCAAAGAAGCCTTTTGATTTACAATCACCTCTCTTACTTCTGCTACCAGGTCATCTGTTTCAAGTGCTGTTTCGTAAGCTCTCTGTGCTGCATCTTCTCCATATTCACAGCTTCCAAGTATGGCTTTGCGATCTTTGCCTGTAATAACAGCCTTAAGATCCATCCATACGCGGTAGATTTTTCCTGAAACCGTTGTGTCTTCTGCCGGGTCTCCACCATATTGAGTAACAAGTTGACGAAGTTCCGCAGCATATTGTTTGCTTTCCTGGGCAAACTTGTGAAACATGGTTTGCAAATCCACATCCTTATCTTTTGCTTCATCAGCAGCCTTTTCGTATCCATCGATACGATCGTTATTGATACGGATTAGGTCGTTTAAGACACCTATTGTTTTATCGTTGTGTTCCATAATAAATTTTTTATACAATGAATTAATTGCATGATCAATTGAAAAAATCATACCTGAAGTGATTCTGATTTTGCAGCTAATCCCCTCGTGCCTGCTTCCCATTTTAAAATCATATGAAACTCATCCATCGTGTTCATTCAGTGTGCAATGGCATAAAATTTTGTCGGACTAACGTTAATCATCAAACTTTTTTATGGCGAAATATTCAAGAAAAGCTGGAGAAAAAGTAGAAGAGACCATGCATGAAATGAAGCGTGGTAAGTTAAGGTCTGGCCGGAGTGGAAAAAAAGTGACGAGCCGTAAGCAGGCGATCGCAATTGGTTTATCGGAAGCAAGGGAAGCAGGTGCGAAAGTTCCCAAAAAGGCCGCTGCCAAACGTGGAAGAAAAAAAGCAGCATCCAAAGCAGGAGGACGTAAGCGAAAGTCAGCATCAAAAAAGTCTGCATCATCGCGCAGCACCTCTCGTCGGACCACTAAATCAGGCGCAAGAAAATCTGCGAAAAAAACAGGAAGGAAAAAAGCAGCCAGAAAATCATCTGGCAGAAAAACAAAAAGTTAACAGGTTAACATTCGATCGGAAAATCGCACTGTAGAAAAGTGCGATTTTTTATTTTATGAAGGTTAAGAGGATTTTCATCAATACTTTTTCATCCTTGGTATGATCTGTTTTTTGATCAGGTTCTTCAATGTCATCAAGTTCTTTTAGGTATTTATCGAGATTTTTTTCTTCGTAAAGCCTGATCAGGCCGGGATGTATGTAATACTTTTTACAGATGGTACGGCTGTTACCTAATTTTTTACTGACTTCATCAATCGCTTCCGCTATTTTCTTTTTGCAGTCGGATTCAGATCCTGCTTCGCCAACTGAGCGCAATGCCCTGAGAATATTTAATGAGCCAGCCCATGTTCGGAAATCTTTTGCGCTGAAATCTCCACCAGTAGCTTCTTTAATATATTCATTTACGCAACCTGAATCGATTGTACATTTTTCATCCTTATCATTCAGGTACTGGAACAATTCCTTGCCCGGCATTTCTTTACATTTTTGAACAATTCGCGCAAGACGTTTGCTCTTTATGGTTACGTTGTGATAAATTCCTTTTTTTCCTTTAAAAGAAAATTTAAGTTTATCACCACTTATATCGACATGCTGGTCCTTCAATGTAGTTAAACCATATGAACCATACATTTTTTCATAACCATTGTTTCCACTCCGGATATAAGTTCTTTCCATTAAACTGATTACAGTGGCAATTACTTTTTCCTGCGTTAATTCTCTTTTTGCCAGATCTTCTTCGATGCGCAATCTCAGTGCAGGAAGGCATTTCCCAAATTCATACAGGCGATGAAATTTTGTTTCATTTCGTACCGTATGCCACATGGTATGATATCGATATTGCTTTCGTTTCCGAACATCAAATCCTGTGGCCTGGATGTGTCCATTTTTTTTGGGGCAGATCCAAACATTCGTCCACGCTGGAGGTATGGCCAGTTTCCGGATCCTCTCAATCTGTGCTTTGTCCCGGAGTGGTTTGCTGTCATATATGTAGGTAAAACCTTTTCCTTTTTTTATGCGTTGAATTCCATTATCTGTTTTATCGTTAACATAGATCAGGTCAGCCACCCTGGCTGCTTTTTCATAGTTCCGGTCAATTTTTAAATACTCTTTGTGAGATATCTGTACAACTTCCATATCACTTCTTTGTTTTCGTTCCTGTCTTTTGTTTCGTTCGTTTTGTCTTTTCTTCATGAATATCTTCTGCTTCATCTATTGAATGAGATGATTTAAGATTCTCATCCTTTTTCGCAAGTTTCGAAAGTTTAATATAGAAATGTTTGATTTGTTCCAGTTCTGCTTCTGTCAGGTCTTCACTATCGATCAGCCGGTTGCTGGCATCGCCACTGCTTGCAATTAATTCATTCAGTTTGAGCTGAAGTGCAAGTGTGTCTTTGTTTTGTGTTTGCTGGATAATAAATACCATTATAAATGTTATAATGGTTGTACTTGTATTGATTACAAGTTGCCAGGTATCTGAATAGTTGAACATAGGTCCTGTTGCCGCCCAGGCAATAACAATTAAAATAGCCAGGATTGTTGCAAACGGTTTGCCTACTGCGCGTGTCACTCCTGATGAAAACTTATCAAAAGCTTTCTGTAGGCCTGACCGGTTGTCTTTATGTTTTTTCATCCTTTTTTGTTTACA
>CAZCKF010000491.1:0-2860 GCA_964499155.1 uncultured Chitinophagaceae bacterium | reverse complement strand
TTCGTGGAATGCTAGGACATCCGAGGCATCTTGAATTAAGAACAAAAATTCAAAATGGTGAAATCACCGGGCCGCGTTTTATTACATCAGGTCCTTCTTTTAATGGAAACAGTGTGAAATCCGGAGAGGTGGGTTCGCAAATGGTACGTGATCAAAAACAGGCTGGTTATGATTTTTTAAAAATTCATCCAGGCATAACCAAAGAAAATTTTGCAACGCTTGCAAAGACCGCACATGAAGTGGGCATTCCATTCGCTGGGCATGTTCCCTGGGATGTTGGCGTGTGGCGTGCTATCGATGCAGGCTATGCAACCATCGATCATATGGATGGATTTGTTGAAAGTCTTGTTCCCGGTATAGAAAATATTCCCGAGCAACAGGCAGGGCTATTCGGAATGTACATAGCAGATAAAGCTGATCCATCGAGAATAGAGGCATTGATGAGAGGATTAAAAAACAAAAATATCTACGTGGTTCCCACCCAGGCACTTGCAGAAAGGTGGATGGCACCTGTTGATGCAGATGAACTGCGTAATGCGCCTGAAATGAAGTACATGAGCAAAAATGTTCTTGACCAATGGACGAACAGTAAGAAAAACATGATGTCAAACCCTGCATATGAAGCAGCACAGATCAACAGGTATATTGATCTGCGGAGGAAACTTATTCATGAACTAAATAAAAATAATTTGCTGCTATTGGGGTCTGATGCACCTCAAGTGTTTAATGTACCGGGATTTTCAACGCATCATGAATTGAGGTACATGGTAAGTTCGGGGCTAAGTCCTTATGATGCATTAAAATCCGGAACGGTGAATGTTGGCAAATTTCTAAAGCGATCAGATGTTGGAGTGATCGTGAATGGTGCAGTTGCAGATCTTATTTTACTGAATGCAAATCCACTCGAGGATATCAATAATACTTCGAAAATTGAAGGTGTAATGCTAAATGGGAAATGGTATGACAGACAATGGATTAATGAAACCCTAAACAAGCTGGACAAATCCAAAGCATTCTAGGAACCGCGTGTTCCGCCTGCTTTATGTGGTTTTTGTGCGAAACCTCCACCCTTGCCAGGTTTTGCAATAAATTTTGATCCTTGTCCGGAAGTCGCGTTGTGAGATTTATTGCCCTTTCCCTTTCCTTTCTGTTTGTTGTTATTGTTGTTCAGTAGTGACACGGCTTATTTTTTTGTAGGGCAAATTTAATTGATTCATGTAAAATCTGCAAGAGAAGTGCAGGCCAGTTGTCTTTAAAGTTAACGGCCGAGTTTTTTTTCTACTACTGCAAGCCTCTTTTTCCATTTGGCGATCGGCTCAGGTTCGTAAGTAGGCGTTGCTTTTTTGTTTTTGGAAAGTGTTTTAAGCAGTTGATTGCTTAATCTTGATGCAGCAGTATTCTTTCCAATCAATTTTTCAGATTTCTTTTTGAAATATTCTTCAAAAGCTTTGATGCCTGCTTTAATTGTCTTTTCCTCTTCTTCATATTTTTTCATTTTCCTGTATAGTATCATCAATCGATTGCGAGGACCTTCCTGCAGTGATTGCATCTTCAATGCACGCTCGTAAAATGAAGCTGATTTTTCCAAATCATCTTCAGTCTCTGCTTCCTTAGCAGCATCGATGAGTTCGTCGTATGATTTTGAGATATGGAGAGCCATTCTTCGACTACATTACTCTTGCTTCAGAATTTTGTTTTAATTATTATTTATACGTTTTAGATACTACCTGCATTAATCGCTCAGAATGACACACATTAATCGCTTAAGAATGAACAATGAGTAATGCTTTGTCATTCGTGTTTTTCTTTCAAGATCATGAGGTTTATTACAATGCAAAAATCGGGAATGGTTGTATAATTATCTGCGTGATTTTCTGCGTTTATATATTAGAATGCTCAGATGGAACTCTTTACACCGGAGTTACAAGTAACATTGAACAGAGGTTAAGACAACATTCAGAAGGTAGATATGAAACATGTTACACTTTTACCAGGCGTCCCATTAAGTTGTTGTATAAGGAGGAATTTCAGTATATCCTGGATGCAATTGCTAGGGAAAAGCAAATTAAAGGATGGTCAAGATCAAAGAAGTTAGCATTGATCAATCAAAATTTCTCAGTGTTAAGATTATTATCCAAACCCAAAAAACAGAAATAACCGACATTAGTAATTAATCTAAATAATGGAATGTGTCAAGCCGAGCTTGTCGAGGCACTTCCTTACCGATCTTCGTATATGCTTTCACGCCTCCTTTTAATTTTCCTGATCACAACCTTTTTTGCCAGTTGTGTTGCAACACGTACTGCAGAACAAAAAGAAATTCGCCGTTTGCAAAAAGGAAAAATAACGGAGGATACCAGCTACCTGTATGCATTACCTTATGAGCAAGGTACTGCCCCCCGGGTAGTGCAGGGTTATTTTAGTCCATGGTCACATAAGAATCGTGCGGCAATTGATTTTAAAATGAAGGAGGGAACAAAGATCCTGGCTGCGAGAGATGGAATTGTTGTAAGAATGCAGGAGAGCAATAACAAGGGTGGTTGGAGCAGGAAGTACAGGCAGTATGCAAATTTTCTTGTTGTTGAACATGAAGATGGAACGCGTGCTGGTTATTGGCATCTACAACAAAATGGCGCACTTGTAAACATTGGTGATCGCGTAAAAAAAGGTGATATAATAGCACTGAGTGGAAAAACAGGATACTCAGCAATGCCGCACCTGCATTTTATGGTGTGGGGCACACGCAATGGAAACTGGATGCAAATTCCTACACGATTCCAAACTTCGAAGGGAGCGAAATATTTACGACCCATGCGTAAATACAGGAAATAAATATTTATTGTTTTAAAAAATCCAACAG
>CAZCKF010000490.1:0-2871 GCA_964499155.1 uncultured Chitinophagaceae bacterium | reverse complement strand
GTGACAAAGGTTTCACAAAGAGTGGTTTTATTAATGAAAAATTATTTTATTATTCCTTGTGTTTCTAAGTGAACTCTGTGGCTAGGCTTTAACTGTATGTTCTTCTCTTTTCTTTGGTCCCTATTCTCACAAGAAAATACACTCACTTAATTCCCTCAATTGATTGAAAAAGTAGCAAACGCCGCATCTGCAAACTCTAAAATTTCTGCCGTCATTTTAAAACCTCTTCCCCCAAAACTTTTGTTGTACAGGTTGACATCATAATTGTTATATCCTCCTGCCGTGTGCTTGCGTTCATTCAATTCGTAATTGGATAAATATATAAGTGATCCCAGTTGCACATTCATTTTACCACACATTTTACTTGCCGTTTGCCTGGCATCTTCCAGTGCGAGTAGGTTTACTTCACGCATGATGCTGTCAGCCCTTGAATGATTGTACCTTATATTATCAATGCGTGAAATTTTTGTTGCCAGCAATTCTTCTGCAAATTTTTCGAGCTTTCCAATATCCTTCAGTGTAATATCAAGAACCTGTCCGGCATCATAACCCAAAAATACTTCGCGGTTACCATTGTATTCATATGCCTTATTCGTTGATATGTTGCTTACTTTAATATCAGATGGATTAGAAACATATTTGCGGCAAACATCAAGAATTTCATTAATGGCAAGTTGCGTTGCAGCTACTGCATCTCTCATAGCTGGTTTAACATTGTATGCACGCAGTGAAATCTCAACCATATCTGGCACCACCTTCATTTGTGCCTGGCCAATGACATTCACAGTGTTTTGTGCAGGATCTTGATTACATGAAATAAATAACAGGGCAGGCAGCAAATAAAGAAATGTTCTCATGTTGTTGGTTTTTTATTGAAATGGATTTGGTTGAATTTTCCATAAATGACTGGAGATAAAGAAATGTTAATGAAAGTGGAAGAGGGAGAGAGATGCGAGAGACGAGAGACACTCAACAAGCTCAGTCAATTGTTTGGTAGAAAATTGCTTTTTCCGGGGACAGCGTGAAGCGTGCAGCGTGCAGGGAAAAGTAAGAAAGAGAAAGAGGAAAGGGAGAGAGATGCGAGTGCCGAAAGACACTCAATAAACTCAGTCATTGTTTGGTAGAAATTGTTTTTTCCGGGGACAGCGTGAAGCGTGAAGCGTGCAGCGACAAGTAAGAAAGAGAAACAGAAAGAGGAAGAGGGTTTTAAAATAACCCATCAAAAATCATTAGACTTTTCCCTTATCAGTCACTAATCCGTGTAATCCGTCTTAATCCGTGTAATCGCTCAAATCATTTTGGACACACACCTTCGCAAACTCTCCTCCCAATTCTTTAAGTGAAATCCATAAGTAGAAGTGATCAGCGTTGAATCCAGTGCAGAATAAGCAGGTCGTGCTGCTTTCGTTGGATATGATGACGAAGCAACCGGAAGAATAGCACAACGAGATGCGATAAGTTGCTTGATTTCAGCTGCAAGATCAAACCATGTAATTACTCCCTGGTTGGTAAAATGAAAAATACCGGGGTGATTTTTTTCCCTGATCATCAGCACAAGCAATTCTGCAAGATCCGCAGCATAAGTTGGACATCCATACTGATCATTCACAACATTCAACAGATCTTTCTCTTTTTGCAACCGCATCATTGTCTTTACGAAATTGTGGCCGAAAGGTGAATACACCCAGGACGTTCGAATGATGGTTGCTTCAGGATGAATGGAGAGAACTCTTTGTTCGCCTGCAAGTTTCGATTTACCATAAACATTGATGGGTGAAGGCCTGTCATCTTCTTTGTATGGTCGATTGGAGTTGCCATCAAAAACATAATCGGTAGATATATGAATCATCCGACAATCGTATAAAGCAGCGGCTTCTGCAAGGTAGCCAGCTCCATCCCTGTTGATGGAAAAAGCCAGGTCCTCATTTTCTTCTGCCTTATCTACGGCAGTGTAGGCTGCACAATTAATACAAAACTGTGGCCTATTTTCTTTGAAATATTTTTTTACACTTTCGCTGTCATCAACAGGTAGCGTATCCCTGCTTGTGAAAAGGAAATGTAATTCCGGGGTAAATGCATCCAGTGCTGCGATCTCTCGACCCAACTGACCAGCAGAGCCGGTAACAAGAATTCGTTTTTTATTACGGGTGGAATTCAAAATTATTTCTGCAGTCTGCGAATGAAGGAAGTAATTTATCTTTTTCTGAAATGATGCGCTTATCCTTATCTATTCCCCATGAAATATTCAATACCGGGTCATCATGCCTGATTCCAGCTTCAGCCTCGCGGTTATACAATGCATCGCATTTATAAATCACCTTTGCCTCCTCACTCAACACTGAAAAACCGTGAGCAAATCCATGTGGTATAAATAATTGTTTCCGGTTGGCTTCCGTTAATTCAATAGAAAATGTTTTTCCATATGTGGGAGATCCTTTGCGAAGATCAACCGCGACATCAAGTATAGAGCCCCTGATTACCCTGACAAGTTTGGCCTGTGCATGTGGCAACACCTGGTAATGCAATCCCCTGATCACACCGTGGCGTGAATATGATTCATTGTCCTGTACAAAAGTTACAGGAATGCCAAGTGATTGAAATTGTGATTCATTATAGCTTTCAAAAAAATACCCACGGCTGTCCTCATAAACAACCGGCTCGATCACCAGCAACCCGGGAAAGTCTGTTTGTGTGAGCATCAGAGACTCCAGTAATGACGGGATTTGATTTTGTTCCTGTAAATTCCTTTGAGATCAGCAATCAGTGCATGCTTTTTTGTGATGCCTTCAAAATATTTTTCATCATGGTCCTTGTAATCGGCATGCGGTACAGTAATGATCACGGCATCATAATCTTTCGCAAGCTCTTTTG
>CAZCKF010000489.1:0-2885 GCA_964499155.1 uncultured Chitinophagaceae bacterium | reverse complement strand
AGTTTTAAAAAAGCGCAGGGAAATCACTGATATGAAAGCAAAAGCGATCCGAGCAAATGCCGAAGAATATAAACGTAAATTGAAACAAGCGAATGAGCAGAAGGAGAAGGAAAATAAACAGAAAGAGAAAGAGAAGCCTGTTGTACAATAAGAATTTCATGCTTCAGGCTTCAGGCATCAGGCGTCAAGGCATTTTGGGAGGCTACGCTAAGAGTTTTATCCATTGATCAATTCAAATAGAAAAGTCATTTCGAACTTGAATGTTTTTCATTTTCGAAATGACTTTTCCTTTTTGTCTATAATACAATGCTGATGGCGAAGCCCCTTTTACAGCCTTGATGCCTGACGCCTGAAGCTTGCGCCTCTTCACACATTATCCAGCTTTATCAGCCTGCAACTCCAATTCTATATTCACCTTTTCCGAAATAAATTTATCTCCGAGCGTTTTATCATTTCCATAATTAATCTGCCACTGTGTTCTGTCGATATCAAAATTGCCGGCAGCTTTCAATGTATTACCATCGAGGTCAATTTTTGCAGGGAAAGAAACATTCTTGGTTACGTCTTTTATTGTGAGGTTACCACTTACTCGGAAATTGGCGCCATCAACAATTGAAGAATCACCGTCTGTTTTTGTATAAGGTTCAACCTTTGTGATCTCAAATTTTGCAGTTCCGAATTTTTCTGCATCAAAAAAATCGCCGCTCATCAAATGTGGGTGCAGTTTTCCCTGGAACATTTCGCCCTTCTGTTCAAGATCAAGTGATCGGATATTGATCACAAAACTTCCGCCAGTGATCTGGTCATTGGCAACCGCCACATTTCCGGATGACAGTTTGAATTTCCCCGGATGATTTTTTCCAACTCCGTGTCCAGTGAATTTGATCCATGAATCAACAGTATCCACTGTATACGTTGTGCCAGTAGCTGTCGAAGCATCTTTTTTGTCGGAAATTGTTGCAGCATCACCTTCAGGTTGGTCACTGCAGGCAAAAAAGACTGTAGAAAGGGTTGCTGTGTAGAGCAGGAATGCGAAAACCTTTTTCATTTTGATGTTTTAACGTTAAATGCAAAAAGAAGGCCGTTCGTACCTGGCCGATAGTTGAGAAAAGCTTTTGGCTTTTAGCTGTTGGCTTTTGGAGACAACTAAGAAGCAGTGTCATAAATACTGCACAGCTACTTATTTCGCTCCAACAGCCAACAGCTAATAGCTAACAGCTTAATCAAGTTGCCTTCAGAGTTTATTAAATAAGCATTGCTAAAAAAACCTCACAGCTTCTTATTCCGCTCCAAAAGCCAATAGCCAATAGCCAACAGCTCTTCAATGCATATTGTTCTCTTATTTTTATGGTATGTCTCTATTCAAAGAATGTTTCCCACCAACAATCAGTTTGGAAACGAAGAAGGTCCAACTCAGGTTGCTGCAACCAAAAGATTTTGATTCGTTGTTACCCGTTTCGAAGTCAGAAAAAATCTGGAAATATTTTACAAAGAATCTTTTCATCGAATCAGAATTAAAAAAATGGATCGAAGAAGCTGTGGACGATTATCAACATGAGCGCCGCGTTCCCTTTGTCATCATCAATAAAGCAAACGGTGAACTGTGTGGCTCCACAAGTTTCGGAAATATTTCTTTTTACGATCGTCGTCTTGAGATTGGCTGGACATGGGTGGGAGAAAATATCATGGGAACCGGCATCAACACTCACGCAAAATATCTTTTACTAAAACACGCATTTGAAAAATTCCAGGCAGAGAGAGTTGAGATCAAAACAGATAATTTAAACGAACGTGCAAAGCAGGCGCTGGTGAAGATCGGTGCTACACCGGAGGGTGTGTTGAGGAGTCATATGTTGATGTTTGATGGAAGAAGGAGGGATTCGGTTTATTTCTCCGTAGTTAAATCGGAGTGGGAGAGGGTGAGTGTTGCGTTGGAAGAGAAACTTTAGAATTTCAAGATTTCAAGATTTCAAAATTTCAAAATTCTTTAGGTGGAACATTTCTTATTTATGTGAAAATGGTTTCTGCTGAGTAATTAAATTAATGACTCTTAAAATTTTTGAACAGTTTACAATGGAGTGATTCCAGAATTATGTAATGATTTTTCGAATTTAAGAATCTTGAAATTTTGAAATTTTGAAATCTTGAAATTTCGCAGACAACCATTCTCGATCTCCCCCCGATACTAATCCTACACTGATTATTCTTCACACAAAAAAAATTCCACTATGGAACACGGTCGCGTACGAGCAACCCGCACCTTCATGTCGGTAGGTGCGATGCTAACCCTTGTGATTTTAATTATGATTGTTGTCCAGGCTTGTAAAAAAACAGATGCAGTTGTGCTTCCTGATACCGGTGAACAGATGTCTGCACGTCATGGCAATGACAACCAACAGGTAGAATTGAAATTGATTGCGGGAAATTTTGCATCACCGATTGGAATGGTGCCATCTCCGGATCATACCGGAAGATTATTTGTTATTGATCAGGCAGGTAAGATTTGGATCGTAAACAAAAACGGAACGACAAATGCAGTTCCATTTCTTGATGTAACTGCGAAAATGGTTCCGCTGCGCGCAGGATTTGATGAACGTGGATTACTCGGTCTTGCATTTCATCCCGAGTACAAACGCAACGGAAGATTTTTTGTTTACTACAATGCACCACCGAGAGCTGGTGGTCCTGTTCCAGGAAGAAACTGGGACAATCTTGCACGCATTGCAGAGTACAAAGTTTCTTCGGATCCTAACGTAGCAAATCCAGCTTCTGAGCGCGTATTGATTGAACACGATGATCCGCAATTCAATCACAATGGCGGTACACTTGCATTTGGTCGCGACGGTTATCTCTACATTTCTGTTGGTGATGGTGGTGGCGCAAAT
>CAZCKF010000488.1:0-2887 GCA_964499155.1 uncultured Chitinophagaceae bacterium | reverse complement strand
ATGCTGCCATGATTGCAATTACCGGTTATTACAAATATGTTGAGGGAAAATTTGCATCGCTTGATGCAACACCATCTGCGCGATAATAATAACTTTTATTTCCTACCATCCAACTCACGATGCCCAACTCTTATTTCCGTTTTAAACATTTCACCATTCATCAGGACCAATGTGCAATGAAGGTTGCCACTGATGGATGTTTATTCGGAGCCTGGATCGCAAACGATTTGAACAAAGAAAATTTTTCGGGAATTATACTTGATATCGGAACGGGTACCGGGTTATTATCCATGATGATAGTGCAAAAAAACCCGGATATTCATGTTGATGCTGTAGAAATAGAGGATTTATGCGCAAAACAAGCGGAGAAGAACGTTTCCATTTCTGGTTGGCAGAATAAAATACAAATCATACATGCTGACATTGAAATTTTTGAACCAGGAAAAAAATACAATGTAATTATTTCCAACCCACCTTTTTATTCAGCAGAATTGCAATCACCTGATTTAAATAAAAATATTGCTCATCATGGAACATCTTTGAAAATAGAGGAGATAGGAAAAATAATCAGCAGGCAGCTTGACAACAACGGCGTGTTTTATTTGTTGATGGCCTATAAGAGAATGGATGATTTGATTGATATTTTAACGGAGAGTAAATTGTATGTACATGATTTGATAATGGTAAAGCAGCGGGATGATCTGGGATATTCAAGAATAATGGTGAAGGGTGGATTTGAGGAGAAGAAGATGAGTAAAAAAGATTTGTATGTGGCAGATGTGAATGGAAATTATTCGATAGATTTTATTGATCTATTGAGAGATTATTACCTCGAATTTTGAGAACGTTTTTTTCTTTATTCCTCCTGTTTTTTTCGGCTAAACCCGCAGATTCCTGCAACATGTCAGGCCACTTAAAGTGGCCTGACGAATACGCAGAAAACCGCAATTGTCTGCGCAATTCGGCAATTTTTGGTGTTTACATCATTTCACTCCCATTTTTCACCTTGCGCATATCCTTCCAAATACTTATACTCCTCCGTAAGCCTCCCCTCTTTCACCATCGTCGCTCTTCTTAACACAGGCGTTGCTCCCGTTGCAAGATCATCCATCACATATTTGATCAACTGCTCACCAAAATACCTGGATGCATCACGGGGTAATTCATTTGGCAAATTGCCCACAGCCATCACATCAATTGAATTCTTTAAATAAGGTAGTGTTTTTTGAAAAGTGTTTTTATCAACGCCATAAACAGGATCCTCTATCGACTGATCACCAAGATTAATCGGCACAGATCCATTAACATCATCTGTGATGTCTGCTATTGTTTGAATCGTAAACGAGGGCTGAATAATATCTTCTTTTTCAAAAAGACGCGGAACATTTTTATCCCAATACACTCCATTCATTAATACATCTGCCGAAAATGCAAATGGCCTGAACTTACAATCGTATTCAGTCGGATGATCATGAAAATCATCCCTGTCATATTTTTTTGTTACGCGATGCTCATACAATTCTGCGCCTTTCAATTGGGTATAGACAGGATAAGAAAATTTCTTTTTTAAAAAATCCCCTGGCTCGGTCTCGTGAATGCCCATTAAGTTCATAATCTCCAATACACCATGCGCAACTCTTCCGCTTCCGGTTACAACAATGCGCACATTTGGAAGTTTGAGGTGGAAATAGGTATGGATCAATTCGCGAAAGCTTTTTTGTTTGTAAACCCTTTCCAGGTGATAAGTTTTTGTTCTTGAACCAAAAGCCATCATTCCATTGTGTGCACCAACAACACCTGCAAAAAATCCAAAGCCGATCATACGCTGACCATCTTCATGCTCCAGGCATTCATAATCAATGAGTGTAATGCCTTTTGCAATGATCTGCTGAAGAAGTTGCTGATTGTGTGGTTGTTTCTTTTTTGTATGAGAAAAAAACAAATAGGTTTTGCGGGGTATCAATTCATCCACCGGCACTTCCTTGATTCCCATCAAAACATCTGCCTCACTTACATCATCTTTTACTTCAATTCCAGCCATCCTGTATTCTCTGTCTGTAAAGCACCGGTGATCTGAAGATTGCACCACAACTCTCATCCCATCAAGTGATTTATTAATCCATTTACATTGAGCCGGGGTGAACGCAACCCTGTTATCGTGAGGAAGTTTACCTTCTTTGATGAGACCAATCGTAAGCATTCCGCTAAAATAAGGGCCCGGAGTCAAGGTCCAAGGTCCTGTTATCCAGGGTCCAGGGACGATGAATGTGAATTATCAATAATAACAAACCTGGAACATCCTGCATAAAAGAAGTCCTATAATCCTGTTATCCTTTTTAATCTTATAATCCTTTCCCAATCCTGTTATCCTTAACCAATCCTGCAATCCTGTTTCCTGTCATCCTTTACCAATCCTCTTAATCCTTAACCAATCCCCTTAATCCTATAACCAGTTTTAAGATTTCCATGACATTTTTTTCGCGCAAACAGAGCATTTTTGCATACAGACTAATAAACCTCAGTACAGCGTTTGCATAGTCTCACTTCAACATCAAAATCAGCATAATGCCCGTTACTTCAAGACTTTTTTTACTTGCTTTGATTACAGTTGCGTTTGCTGCATGTAAGAAAGACCCTGCTGTAAAAGGGGATTATGTTTTATCGTATGGATCACAGGTTCTGTATTTAAATCCTAACGGAAATAATATTGTCTACCCCACAGAGCGCAGGGAAGGTACCTATGAGGGTTTTCCAGAAGGAATCGAAATTGATGAAGTAACCGGGGCCATTGATGTAGAAGACAGTGAGGCAGGACTTCGTTATCGCATTACACACATTTCACCTGAGGGGATCAGCACGGAAACAATGGTGGTGATTTCCGGAATAA
>CAZCKF010000487.1:0-2899 GCA_964499155.1 uncultured Chitinophagaceae bacterium | reverse complement strand
GTTTTCTTTTTAAAGAAGGAGCACGAGTGATCCAGTTTCCTTCAGGTAACATCCCCACAATCTCGCTATGAGCATGCTGACTGATCTGCCGTATCAGCGTCTGCCTGTATTTCTCAGGCATCCAATCCTTTGGTTCGATGCGGATCTCTTCTTCAATCTTTTTATTAAAGCTCTCTTCCATACACAACAAATTTAACGCTTTGAAGCCTAAGTAATTGACAGCTCGAATCACAAACAAAACCCAATGATAATCCTGTAATCCTTCATGAATCCTGTATAATCCTATTTCATTATTGATTAAAATCACTCAAATTAATCACTTAATCCTCAACCGAATATGATCATGTATCCGCCCATGCATTGAAAGCAAGCAACCCTCTGTCCATTAATGCCGTATATAATACGTGCTCTGGAACTTAGCTATTATATTTACGCCTTCAATTTACCACCATGAACCGTTTGCTCTGTACCCTGTGCCTGCTCATTGGCATTTCTGCATCTGCACAGGTAAAGATTGGAGATAACCCCGATTCTCTTAATGAAAATTCACTGCTTGAACTTGAAAGTACTTCGAGGGGATTTTTGTTGCCTCGATTAACAAATCAGCAGGTCGAAGATATGATTGATGTTCCCACCGGGATGCTCATTTATAATGTTGATGCGCATGCATTATATATGAAAAGGGATACGGGTTGGGCGATCATTGCCACGCTTGCAGAACTCGCACTTGGTGGTGGTGGAGGTGGTGCTCACTGGTCATTGAACAATTCAGATATTTTTAATTCAAACGCCGGAAATGTTGGAATCGGGACCAGTTTCCCAACTGCTCTATTCCAGGTAGAAAGCGTAAATGGAATAGTCGTATTTAAAGGATCGCTGGATGTGGGAGCTGACCTTATTGAAGCTGGACAGGGAAGTAAATTTGTCTGGAATCCAAAAAGAGGAGCGCTTCGCGCCGGGTATGTTGACAATGTAAACTGGAACCACGATTACATTGGAAAATTTTCTGTTGCAATGGGATACAATACAGTTGCAACAAATGATGGAACTGTTTCCCTCGGATACAATTCAGTTTCGAGCGGACAATACGGCGTATCACTCGGGCATAATAATACTGCTGCAGGTGTATCCTCCACCGCATTTGGATCGCAGAATACTGCGAGCGGAACAAACTCTGTGGCTATAGGAAACCAGGTAATTGCAGATGGAACGAATTCATTTGCAATTGGAACCCGTGTTACCAATAATGGTTTCACTGGTTCATTTATGCTTGGAGACTATAATCCTATTACCTCATTAGGAAACGACGCTGGCAATCAAATGAGAATGAGATTTTCTGGAGGATATAAACTTCATACAACAAGCAGCATACTCGGTGTTCAATTAAATGCTGGGGACAACGCCTGGTCAAGCATCAGCGACATGCATCGCAAAGAGAATTTTAAAAATGTGGATGGAGAAAATTTCCTTGCGAAAATTTCAAAGCTCAACCTCACTTCATGGAATTATAAAGGGCAGGACCCTAAAACCTTCCGCCACTACGGACCTGTTGCGCAGGAATTTCATAAAGCATTCGGGTATGATGGCATTGGAACTGTTGGAAACGACACAACTATCAATCAATCAGATTTTAATGGCATCAACCTCATCGCCATCCAGGCACTTGAAAAAAGAACCAGCGAGTTGAAAGTGGAAAATGAATCACTCAAGACAATTAATGCTAAACTAGAAAAAACGATCGCTTTAATGGAAGAGAGATTGAGGAAACTGGAAGCCAATAAGAAGGATTAATCATTACACGTAAGCAGATAGATTCCTGATTTCTAATTTCATTTCCTAAGCTTTACAGGAAGCATTTTCATTTTTCCATAAATGTAGATTAGTGGAAGCCTTGGACATTTCTGAGGTTTCTTGTTTCTGGTTTCTCGTTATCCCGGGTAATAGCAAAACATTCAATTAATTTTTCTACTAACCGCATACTTACCCGATCGTAGCGAATCGAAAGCGGATAATATTAGCTTAATACTTGAACCTTTTTTGGACATTGGACATTGGACATTTCTGAGGTTTCTGGTTTCTCGTTATCCCGGGTAATAGCAAAACATTGCATTGATTTGATTACAGGGAGGCCTGGACATTGCTTGTTCGACATAACGCAGCAAAGTCGGGGACATTGGATTCTCACCACATTGATTCTTTTCGAAACACTGTTCCCTTAAACAACGCAACCATCTCCTCTCCACGTAACACTGTCACTTCATAAATGCCTATCCGGTTTGTGCGGCTTTTTTCTTTTGCAAAAGCAGTAATGACATCCCCTGGTTTTAAAGGTTTAACGTGAGAAATGGAAGTCTCGATGGATACTGCATGTTGCCCGTGAGAATTGGATGCAAATGCAAGCGCACTATCGGCAAGTGAATAAGTAATTCCTCCATGTGCGATATCAAAACCATTGCACATTTCAGTTCTAACAGTCATGCGCAGTGTACAAAATCCGTTACCTTCTTCCATTCTTTCAACACCAAGCCACTGGCTAAAAAGATCACGGCTCATCATGCGGTCAATAATCTGTGTTGGGGTCATTCGCCGGTAAATTTGGGTTGACGTTTTTCCATAAATGCAGCAACCCCTTCATTGTAATCTTTCGTAGTAGCAGCACGTTGCTGCAAAACATCTTCTTCATGTAGCTGCTCCTCAAATGTGGTAGTAAAACTCTGACGCAAGGCCTGCTTTGTATACCACAATCCCTTGGTTGGCATCGAAGCAAGAGTAGTTGCGATCTTTATGGTTTCATTCATAAATCCACCATCCGGAAAATATTTATAGATCATGCCTATACGTTCGGCTTCAACCGCACTTACTTTTTCGCCGAGCATCATATACGCAGTAGCTTTTTGCC
>CAZCKF010000486.1:0-2899 GCA_964499155.1 uncultured Chitinophagaceae bacterium | reverse complement strand
TCATTCCCCCATTTAATGTCCTCGGTAGTGCCGGGGAATTTTTTACAAATGCTTCTTAAAAAATCAATATCCATAAAATAAAAAGGCTACCTGTTAGGGTAGCCTTTGTTTAAAGATAATTATAGTTACCTGGCAATGATAAATTTCTTATTGATTTCGATCGAAGGATCGGCACTGCGTAGGATGTATTCTCCTGCAGCCAGATCACTTACATTGATCGTGTAGCTGTTATTTCCGTTATTGATCGTTGTTGGAATGCGCTTCACAATCCTGCCCTGGATATCAAATACCTGCAGGTCAGTTTGTGCTGTGCGTTCAGAATAGATCTTCACAAACAGGTTATGGCTTGCTGGAACAGGATGCAGGATCACATTGAACTGCTTCGTTCCGCAACTTGTACGAACCACTGCAGTATAAGTGAAGTTTCCATTTACATCTACCTGGCGCAATCTGTAATAAGCTGCACCACCGGCACCATCAACAAACTGGTAGCTCTTCGTTGTATTCGAATTTGTAGCGCCTACGTTTCCAATTGTATTCCAAACAACACCATTGTCACTCTTTTGGATCTCGAAATGACTTGCACCAACTTCATTTGCAGTTGTCCAGTTTACTCGTGTACCACGATCTGTACAAAGAACAGTGTAGTTAGTAAATGTTACAGGAAGACCTACAGGTCCAAGTGGAATTTCAGCATCAACAACATTGATTGCAATGTTATTAAAATCGATGTCAGTAAGTGCAACTCCACCTGCTTCTAGCGTTTCCTGGATATAAGCATATCCACCCTGGGGATAGGCGAGACCAGATGTATTTAATGTAATATAAAGGAGGGTATCCCAGGCTGTGGTAAGAGTTTGAATATTTGAACCACCTGTTTCATCTGAGTTACCATAAACATAACGACGATTGTATGTATTGCCACCAGGAGCTCCCGGATCTATACTTACAGCTTGTGACGGATTTGTAAACCTGGTTCCTATACCCCAACCAAAATCAACAACCATTCTACTGTCATCTACTCCAATTACAGTATTCTGTGCAGCAGACTGTGGGGCTGATGGTGGATTTTGATATAATAAATAAAATGTAGCTCCTTGATATTGTACGTCTGGACCTACAGCACGAACTCTGATTCCAACCGTGGCGGTGGTGGCATTTGCATCTTGCTGAAAAATATCAAGTTCAACAGGCTGCGCAACAGCACAGATCGAGCTCAGACACAAAGCAGAGAATAAAACTCTTTTCATAATAAGCGGTTAATAATGGTCAAATTAATTTGGTACGTGGCTTGTTAATTCTTTTTTCTTGTTATCACCATTCACCCTGCTGGAGTGAGTAGTTGCAGTTGCATTTGCACTAGTTCTTGCAAGACCAACGTCTGATGCATTTACAAATTGGTCCATATTTATGTCACCGAATTGGTATCCAGTTAATACTGCATTCGCTTGTGAACGGATTAATGCGATATCAGATGCGTTCACAACAACATCTCTATTGGCATTTCCTGCCCACATACCCAAAGCTGCAGAACTTGGAAGTGCCTGAACAGGAGCATTTGTCAATCCTGGATTAGTATAATTACCAGCAAGTGTGGTGAAGTTGTTTGAATATGTTCCTGTCGCATTAGATGGTAATGAGTTACTCATTACGGCTATATGATTTCTATGTCGAATTACAAAGAAGCCTGCACCTTGTTTATTTATATCAAAAAAAGCAGGGGTATTATCTGACTCAACCAGAATACCATTATTATTTATAAACAATGCTTTTCTTCCAATAGAAGTGGCTGCAGTTGCGTCCCCAGGTAATCCAGAAGCTGGTTTTCTTAATTCAACCAAAACCCAATCTACAATGTTCGCATTAATAGAAGCAACAGTTTCTGTACCTGTATAATTGATAGGCGTTACGTTATACGGTTGAGAAAGAGGAAGCACGGGATTCAACGTTGTATTCATAAATCCACCGGCATTCCATGCACCGCGCATATATGCAGTTACGTTAAACGTATATCTTGGATCTGCAAGCTTCCACTCATTTGCAAGGGCAGTTGCAGCAACACCTGTTGTAGATACCCAGTCATTCACAGCATCTCTTGAAACTGGAGTTAATCTGCCATTCCATTCAGCAGTGATGAGTTCCCAGGGAACAAGTCTTGTTTCTGTATTTGTGTTCAATTCTCCAGGATTGTATGGGAAACGGATGTCAGCTGTGTAACCAGTACCTCCTGTTGTTGCAAAATTGAATTTTCTCTTAACTTCTCTTTCAGCCTGTGTTGGGTCGCCACCACCTGCCTGAGGGATCATGATCACCGTGAAAGAAGTTGGGTTGGTACCACCATTTGTGGTGACCTGCATGTTGGCACTGTTGAACAATCTCATTGTTCCGTTTGTCCAGCCGGTGCGTGTAACGCGACCAGTAATTTCTTTACCGGCAGCAAAATTATATGTTGCAGTTGCAGGAGATGATAATTGAAATGCGGGATTTGCAATCGGGTCGGTAGTAAAATTTCCCTGCGTGTAATCAAGCACGTTAGTAAGGGTCAGGCTTGCTGCAAGTTTTACCTCGTCAGTTGCATTTGTTTTATTGATCGTCAAAAAACTTAATGATGCTGCGCCAGCATTGATGGTTACATTACCTGTACCTGACATGATGAGTGAATCGTCAGCAGTTGTGGTATTGTACGTTGCTGCATTTACAAAATTTCCCTGTACTTCAAGCTTTCCATCATTTGTAATGGTGCCGGAATTATTCTGAACGTTACCTGTACACTTGATGTATGCACCAGGCATGATCCGAATTGTTGCTCCGTTATTTACAAGTTGAGAGTTCGCTGCAAGAATTGTAATACAGCATGAGAGAAGCAGAATGCTTTTTTTCATAAACAGAAGTTTTCGAT
>CAZCKF010000485.1:2030-2907 GCA_964499155.1 uncultured Chitinophagaceae bacterium | reverse complement strand
TGAATTTATGCCGGAAAGAAATCTGAATGATACGGGTAAAGGGAGGATAATTAAATTGTTTTCTCTTAACGATTTCTGCATCATACATGGCATGGTAATCATGCTCACGCACAAATTGCAAAACCGGATGTGCAATGTTCATGGCCTGGATCATCACTTTTCCTGTTGTGTCTTTTCGACCTGCTCGGCCGCTAACTTGTTCCATTAATTGAAAGGCACGTTCATTTACTCGAAAATCCGCAAATGACAACAATGCATCTGCATCCAGAATACCAACAAGGTCCACATTTTCAAAATCAAGTCCCTTCACCACCATTTGTGTACCGACAAGCAGGTCAATCTTTTTTTGTTCCAGTTGTTGAATTAATGTGTCATGAGCATTTTTACCACGGACCGTATCAATATCCATTCTTGCAATACGTGCATCAGGGAAAATTCCATGCAGCATTTCTTCAATTTTTTCTGTTCCGAAATTTTTCTGCATGAACTGGTGACTGCCGCATGCCGCACATTCAACCACCGGAGGATAGGTTGTACCACAATAATGACAGGCAAGTTTATTAGTGAATTTGTGATAGGTGAGTGAAACATCGCAATACCTGCATTGAGGTATCCATCCACATGCCTGGCATATCTGGTAAGGAGAATAACCACGCCGGTTTTGAAATAAAATCACCTGCCTGCCTCTGCTAATGGTGGACATTGCTTCGTCCTGCAACTGCGGTGATATCATCACCTTCGTCCTGTCTTTCTGAATTATTTTTCGCGTGTCAATGATCTCTATTGATGGCATTTGCATTTCACCAAACCGTTGGGTCAATGATGCCAAACCATATTTTCCACTGATTGCATTGTGAAAAGTCTCAATTGATGTAGT
>CAZCKF010000485.1:0-2020 GCA_964499155.1 uncultured Chitinophagaceae bacterium | reverse complement strand
CCCAACAACACATGCGCTTTTGAAACAGAAGAAAGATAGATGGCTGCATCCCTCGCATTATAACGAGGTGCAGGATCATGCTGCTTGAATGATGTGTCATGTTCTTCATCACAAATCACAAAGCCAAGATCACGAAACGGAAGAAAAATGGCAGAACGTGCACCGAGTACCACCTGCATTTCTCCGGATTTGACTTTATTCCAGATTTCAATCCTCTCGTTTTGATTGAATTTTGAATGATAAATTCCTGCGTACCCTCCAAAATGTTTTTGCAGTCTGCGTATGATCTGTGAGGTGAGTGCAATTTCAGGCAAAAGATAAAGTACCTGTTTTCCCTGCCTGATGTATTGCTCGATCATCTTTATATAAACAAGCGTTTTCCCGCTGGATGTAACACCATGAAGTAAGCAAACTTGTTTTTGTAAAAATTGTTCGTTCAGTTGGTGTAAGGCATTCGCCTGGTCAGCAGTTAAAGTGAAATCCAGGTTTAAATCTCTTGCCATCACAGCAATCCTGTCAACAGATCTTTTTTCCAGTATCAAGATCCCTTTGTCAACAAGTCCCTTCAACTGTGCATCTGAAGCATTCGATTTTTTCAGTAATTCAGGTTTGGTTACTTCACCCTCGGTCCTGCTGATATGCAGGTAAGCAAGCAATAATTCCATTTGCTTTTCTGCACGCTGTAATTTTTTATCCTCATTGAGCAGGGATGCAAGCGCTTCTTCATTTGCAAATTTTGGATGAAGGATTACGAAAATTTCTTTCTTTGGATTGTAAGATTGTTTCAGTGATTCCCATACATGACAAACTTTTTTTCTAATAAGTGAAGAAACAACCGGGTAAATGTGTGATGAATCAAGCACTTGCTGAATTTCATTTAACCTCAATTCTTTTTTTAACAACAAAGCCTCAGCAACAAGGTATTCGTCATGATCCAGCGCACTGAAATCATCGCCATATTCCTCATTAAAAACCACGATGGTCTCGGATGATAATTTAAAATGCGCAGGAAGTGCAGCAGCCATAACCTCCCCTTCGCTGCACATATAATAGGAAGCAAGCCATTCCCACAACAGTAATTGCTGTTCGTGAATAACAGGTTCCTTATCCAGGATACTTAATATATCCTTTGGCTCAAAAAATTCAGGCTTTTCATCATGGACCTTTTTTACAATACCTGCATATTTTTTGTTCTTGCCAAGATTCACTTCCACCCTGCAACCGGGTACAATGTCGGCATCCATTTCCGACGGCACCGACCATGTATAATTTTTTGGAAGTGCAAGAGGTATGATGATCTCTGCGTAACGCATGTCTTGTGGACAATATTACTACAAACATGTCTGTTGGGCATGGTGATAAAACGGTGTGGTATGTGATTTTGTGGGAGAAATAGCAACTGGCAACTGGCAACAGGCAAACGCCACTAAAAATTTAAAATTTACTACATGTTCGAAAAAGAAAAGGATTGAACTTTCAAATTACAAAAGCAATTACAACATTCAGGGTGGTTTGCCAGTTGCCTGTTGCCAATTGTCTGTTGCCATTTGCACATTACTCTCTTATCCACGAAGCACCATATGCCCTCAGTTTCGCTTCCATAATTTCAAAAACTTTTTGTTTGAGTTCCGGCATTTGATCCATTGTCATTCCTGCCACCTGTATCTCTTTCAAAAATATTACCCTGCATTTTCCTGGTGTCAAAGAAAAAATGGAACGATGATTAAGCCGGTCATGGGTATCTATGAAAAGCATGGGGCGTATTGCTGTTTGTGTTTCAATTGCAATCCTGAATGCACCATCGTAAAATTCTTTTAATGGTTTTCCAGATAAATTAAAAGTGCCTTCCGGGAAGAAAAAAATGGAGATACCTTTTTTTAAAAATGCTTTTAATCGCAAAACACTTCTGTAACGATTTGTTGCATTTGTACGATCCACCATTACTATGGCTTTTTTATAAATAAATCCGAAAATCGGGATCTTGGCCATTTCCGCCTTACCAAGTGGTCGCACCGGGATA
>CAZCKF010000484.1:0-2909 GCA_964499155.1 uncultured Chitinophagaceae bacterium | reverse complement strand
TTTAGTCGGGAAGACAGGATTCGAACCTGCGACCCCCTGGTCCCAAACCAGGTGCGCTACCGGCCTGCGCTACTTCCCGAATATTTTTTTGCGGTGAGGGCGGGATTCGAACCCGCGGTACAGTTTAACCCGTACGGCAGTTTAGCAAACTACTGATTTCAGCCACTCATCCACCTCACCTTTGAGTGAAAGCCAAAGGGTGGCAAAAATAAAGGTTTTTCGCCGTTGATTCAACATTAAATCCACCCGGTTTTTCAACGAGATGGTACAGGACATTCACTATTGAACATTGGACATTATTCGTGAGGTCTGATTCGAATCAATTCCCCATCCTTAGCATCCGTCACCATCCAAACCGATCCATCAGGTGCCTGGATCACATCGCGGATCCTGCGATTTAAATGAATGCGTTCCTCTTCAATGACTTTATTGTCTTTGATTGTAATTCGCATCAATGCTTCCGGATTAAAACCTCCCATTAAAATATTTCCTTTCCAGTTTGGAAAAAGATCTCCTTTGTAAAAGATCATTCCGGATGGAGATATGGCAGGGTGCCAGTAAAAAACGGGTTTGGCAAATCGTGCATTGGTTTCGTGATCCGGAATACGTGAACCATCATAATTATCCCCATTACTTACAGTGGGCCAGCCGTAATTTTTTCCTTTTTCTGCAATATTAATTTCATCACCGTGTTTCGGACCCATTTCATGCATCCACAATTTTCCAGTAGAATCATGAATGGCTGCACCAAGTGGATTACGATGACCACTTGACCAAATGTCTGGTCTTTCGCTGCTTTTGTTGAGAAAAGGATTGTCACGCGGAATGGTTCCATCATCATTGATGCGTACAATTTTTCCAAGATTATTTGCCAGGCTTTGTGCAGGTTCGAATCTTTGTCGATCGCCTGAAGTGATAAATAATGTACCATCCGGTGCAAAAACAAGTCGACCACCGAAATGCCCGCGGCCAATTGTTTTAGGTACCTGCCTCCAAATGACCTGAACATTTTGTAACTGGTTTCCAATCAAACGGCCACGTGCAACCGCACCTCCTTTTAATGTTACGTCTTCATGATCCTGGAATTCACCAAATCGTTTATCACCTGGTTCACGCGAAACATTCGGTTGTTTTTCTGCTTTTTCAGAATAATAAATATAAACGAGCTGGTTGCCAGCAAAATTGGGATGTACTTCAACATCCAGTAATCCACCCTGCTTGTAATAATCAATGGCAGGAAGTCCTCCAAGAGGTTCAGACAAATTTCCATTGTGATAAATTCGTAGTCTTCCTGGTTTTTCTGTTACCAGCAATCGTCCATCTGGAAGGAATGCCATTCCCCAGGGTTCACTCAGTGAAGCAAGCCGCTCCACTTTTATTTTTCCATTCTTTGTCTGGAATACTGTTGTGTCTTGTGCGATGGATGCAAAACAAACCATCGAAAAAAAACAAAATGAAAAAAATTTCATTTTACATGATTTGATTAAATACTTCATAATGATATTTATATGGTTGGGAAATTGTCAGTGTAAAAAGAGAACATTATGCATTTTCTAACAGGGTGGTCAACAACGAGTGCCATTTCGATTAAAGAACCTCTAACCCTAACTTTTTTCACAATCCTCATGCCATTGACCAATCGTTGTACAGGTTTCTCGCGTTGTCTAATGCGGGCATAATATTTACAATCTTTGCATAAACAATTTATGAGCTCAGCATTTGTAAAAGAAAGTGATGAACAATGGCTGCATGAGATCGCTCCCACGATGTCGGCACTGACAAATTTTCTAACGCGGGAAAACAATGGAGTGCGTGTATACGAAAAGAAAAATATAGTGGATGCAAACGGAAGGGAAGTGCATGAAATGAGCAATGGTTTGTCTTACACAAAAGATGAAGAAGGAAAATGGATGGTCATTTGAGTTTTTATTTTCTGATCTAATAAAAATTTGATTCCTTCATTAAATGTCTTTCTCAAAGTATCTCCTCACTTGTATCACGCTGTCGGTTGTGTGGCAATTATCATTTTCCCAATCCTCGGGCAAGACTGGTTTTACCGAAATGAGTGATGGTACCAAACTGTTTTATTCAATAAAGGGCAGTAGGGGCGATACCATTATTCTGTTACATGGAGGACCCGGGCAGAACATGTATGGTATTGTTACTGATCTTGAAAAATTAGCTGAACAAAATGTATTGCTTGCATACGATCAAAGAGCATGTGGAAGATCAGATAGTGGGAGACAACAGGTAACCGCTTCGCTGCATGTAGAAGACCTGGAGACACTTCGTAAAAATTTTGATGTGCAAAATATGATCCTCATGGGGCAATCCTGGGGGTGCATGCTTGCCGTATTGTACACCTCGAAATATCCTTCACAAGTTCGAAAAATGATTCTCGTCAGTCCCGGTCCACCCAACAGAAAACTTTTTGATCAACGATTTCAGCATTTTTTAAAAGCAGATAGCTCGGGTCAATCTCTTGTAACAAAATTGCGTTCTACCCTGGATGGTGAAAATGGTTTGCATGCATGCAGGGAAATACATGCTATAAACGAACAATTTTATTTTCACAACGATAAAAAAATCAAATTGCGAAAAGGAGATTATTGTAACATTCCTGCTTCTGCGGTACGCATGCAAGCGATAGGTGGAAGATCAACTCTTTTTTCGTTGGGTAATTATGACCTGGGTGAACATACAGCAACAATAATTATTCCTGTAATGATCGTTGAAGGAAAATACAGTCCTGTGCCTGTGGAGGAATTGAGAGTATGGAAAAAAATATTACCACAATCTTATCTCTATATATTTTCAAAATCGGGACACGGATTTCCGTTTGTGGAGGAGAGAAAAAAGTTTTTCAGGAAGGTTCAATCTTTTATCGATGGCGACATTCCGAAGGGTTA
>CAZCKF010000483.1:0-2949 GCA_964499155.1 uncultured Chitinophagaceae bacterium | reverse complement strand
ACCTGAAGCATTCGATACCAGCAAGGAATCGTACCAGAGCGGAAAGGTTGTGAAAAAAGAAGTTGCCGTACGAAATGGATTGAAACAGGAGGATGCAAAAAAAATAGTAAAGCTTGTAAAGGATTCAGGCATGAAAGTGCAATCACAGATCATGGATGATATCGTCAGGGTAACTGCAAAAAAAATCGATGACTTGCAGGCAGTGATTCAATTATGCAAGACTTCAAACCTTAATATTCCACTTCAATACGAGAATATGAGATCTTGAGAGTGTATTATGTTTATGGTTTCTTGTTTCTCGTTCTTCCACGTAAAACGTTCTCGCATCTATAATCCATTGCCCTTTGCACTTTGCCTTTTTACCACTGACTATCTCCTATACTTCTTTTACTTACAAATAATATTTACAGTGGAATTTAGTCTGATCAAAAACAGTGTGGATAACGCTGTGTACAACGCGTGTATATCAAACAGGTAAAAAATTTGGAACAGGGGTATTGATCAACATATCTTCAATTCAGAAATTCAAAGTCAGTCAGGGTCAAACCTGATTCGACTAGAGTCAAAAGGGTCAAACCTGGAGACGAACGTTGAAGGGGTCATTCCCGGAAACGATGAATCTTCCGGAAAGCATTGGGTTAGTAAGTAGTACGTGGATCTCGGTTCACGTATCAAACGAATCTGGTGCTTTTCTTTTTTTTATAGGATGTACAGGATTTGGTAAGGATTATAGGATTATTTCTTTTCTCTTCCTCTTTCTCTTTCTCTTTTTCTTTATTACTCTTCTTGATGCCTGAAGCCTGAGGCTTGAAACTCCATTGTAACAAATGTTTGATGTTTTACTTAAAATAGCAGCTCTAAAAATGTGGAAAACAGGTGCATATCATTTCAAAGAAAAATTTGGAATCGGTATATCATTCAACATATCTTCAATTCAGAATTTCAAAGTCAACGGAGTCAAATCCAGCGACTACAATCAAAGGGGTCAAACCCGGAGATGACCGTCAAAAGGGTCAAACCTTGCGACGATGATTTTCTGAAAAGCATTGGGTTAGTAAGTAGTATGTGAATCTCGGTTCGCATATAAAAAACAAAACTCCGATGCTTTTCTTTTTTTATAGGATTAAAGGATTGGGGAAGGATTACAGGATTAGAACCTGCGTGACCGGCCTGGTCAATATTTACATCTTAATTCTTCGAACTCAGGAGATTACAATCATTAATTGACTCTTCGATTTAAAGAACCTCCAACTTTTCCAACCATTCCAACCTCCAAATAATCAGCTTTTTCCAAACTAAAACCAGCTTTTTCCTTACCTTTGCGCACTTATTCACTCACTACGGCAAAAACCGTTGTGGCCTCAAATGATAAAATCATGAAAGAAGGTATCCATCCACAGAATTACAGGCTCGTTGTTTTCAAAGACATGAGTAACGGCCATAGTTTCCTCAGCCGATCCACAACTCCATCAAAAGAAACCGTGAAATGGGAAGATGGCAATGAGTATCCGCTGGTTAAGCTTGAAATTTCCAATACTTCACATCCGTTCTTTACTGGTAAGAATATGCTTGTTGACACAGCAGGACGTATCGATAAGTTCAAAAAGAAGTACGAAAAGAAAAAATAATTAGCTTTAATGTCCTGAAAACATTTTTTGTTTTTCATGGCTATACTTTAAGACCTTCCGATTCCTCGGGAGGTTTTTTGTTATCACGGATTGAATGGATTAAGCTCAGATTTCACGGATTTTCAAAGGAGACTTTCTTACTCTATCAAATCAGCCTTTACATTTGATTGAATATCTTAATTAAAAAATCCTGTGTTCAGAAAATCATTTTCACCGAAGAATACTGTCAGCCGGAAAACCTGCATCCCTTTACGCTGACTCGCCAGATTCAGGATATCCGGGTGGGCATTCTCACAATCAGGGAAAAATGGGAGAGGCACCTGGGCCTTCCGAGCTTTGATAAATGGGAGGATGATTATAAAGATCTCGAAAGGTCAATTCGTGTTGATCGAGAAATGGGAAATGATGATTACCTCATGATCCACGGAAATATTCTTCCCACAACTCAACTCATCAAAGCAGCCAGGAAACTTAAAAATGGTGAATTCATTTCTGTAAACGGGGAGACTGGAATCATATTCAGGTTTTCTAAGAAAAATGTAATCGAACCACATAAGATCAAGGTCAGTAAGGCAGTGGAGGTTGATGAGGAATTTTCAGAAATAAATTATCCCTGGGACATTTTTAAATTATCGGCCTCAGAAATTGAAGCGGATTATGCGCTGTTGACTTCTAAAAGAAAATCAGCACGCATATCAAAATCAAACCGCGTAATCAGGGACAACAAAATCTTTATTGAAAAAGGCTCGAAAGTTGAGAATTCGATACTGAACGCTGAAGAGGGTCCCATCTATATTGGCAAAAATGCAATTGTTATGGATGGCTGCATGATACGAGGTCCCTTTTCAATGGGTGAAAATGCTGTGCTTAAAATGGGAACCCGGGCTTATGGCGGTACAAGCATTGGTCCGAATTGTATCGCAGGTGGTGAAATAAAGAATGCTGTCATGTTTGGTTATTCAAATAAAGCGCATGACGGTTACCTCGGTGATTCTGTGATCGGGGAGTGGTGCAATCTCGGTGCAGGAACTTCGAATTCCAATTTAAAAAATAATGTAAGCGAGGTGCGCATATTTACACCAGCAGGTCCAGTAGGTGCCGGATTAAAATGCGGGCTTTTAATGGGAGATTATTCTCGCAGCGCCATCAATACATCATTTAATACAGGCACCGTTGTTGGCGTATGTTCACATGTGTTTGGTTCGCAGCTTACGCCGAAATACATTCCATCATTTTCCTGGGGCAGTGATGGTGTTGAACGCTACCTGTTTGATAAGGCAATTAATGATATAGCAGGATGGAAAGCTTTAAAAGGCGGTGA
>CAZCKF010000482.1:0-2949 GCA_964499155.1 uncultured Chitinophagaceae bacterium | reverse complement strand
TTATTACTTACATATCCCGCAGGTTGTGTACATGCATTTGTTGTAACAGTATTCGATCCATAACCATCTCCATCCTGGTCGCGATACCAAATGATATTTGGATTTACTGTAGGATTGTTATCATCACAATCGGTGCTGTCACTTACAAATCGAGGGAATGTATCCACTGAACCGAGTGGCCGTGTTGGATCACCGAAACCATCTCCATCTTTATCATAATAGCTGTACCGAAATCTTTTTATTTCCCATGTTGTGCCATTCCACATGATCATGTCACCATTGTTTGCTCCCAAAACAAGATGATTGAGCGTGCTCACCGGCTTCATTCTTTTCCATGTTGCTTCTGCGTAAATGAAAAGCGAAGCAGAATCAGTATCGAAAACAAGTAAACCATTAGCGGGTGTGACAATTGCGTTTCGCTGAACCGCTGTCATTCGCGGAACGAGTAATCCCTTATTGATGGATTGCAGATCAAGTACAGAACTTGAATTTGGAGTAGTTGTCCCAATGCCAACCTGTGCAAAAGTTTGTATGCATAGAAATGACAATACAATGAAAAGCAAACGCGATTTTGCGAATTTCATAAGCAATTAATTTGATTGGTTTGGGCTGAGGGGACTTTAAAATACAGCTTTTTTATACATTCACGGTAGAGGGCTAAAAAAGATGATGGAGGTTAATTTAGAGAGGCTGTTGGCTTTTGGCTGTTGGAGGGACGTTACAAGATTCCGGAAAGACGGACCAGTGTCTCCAACAGCCAAAAGCTAAAAGCCTCATCACATTGGAATCATTAGCTTCGCATCATGCGTCGCACCATAGAAATCATCGTTTCTTCCTTTAAAATGGCCTTGCAGGAATTGTGGAAGAACAAGCTGCGCACTTTTTTATCCCTTTTTGGTATTACCATTGGCATTTTCTGCATCATTGGCGTGCTTGCAGTAGTTAACAGCCTTGAGTACAATATTCAGAATGAGATTAAATCACTTGGAACAAATACCATCTATGTAGACAAATGGGATTACACAGCAGGTAATGGACCCGATTATCCTTGGTGGAGGTATGTGAATCGTCCATCACCAGAATATGATGAATTAGCAGAAATAAAAAAAAGAACGAGCAGCGCAAAAAATGCTGCGTTTAAAATTAATATACAGACCAATGTAGAAACAGGAGATAATGTAATATCCAATGTGCTGACCTATGGTGTATCAGATGAATTTCACTTGATACAGCCGATCGAAATACAATACGGCAGATATTTTTCCGACGCTGCTTTTTCACAGGGAAGCAATGTTTCCGTGATTGGTAATGAAATTGCGGAAAAACTTTTTGGTGAACCAGAACGTGCAATTGGAAAGATGATAACTTTCCGTGGAAAAAAAGTGGCTGTGATAGGTGTGATCAAAAAACAGGGAAATCAAATCATTGGTGGTTGGCAATTTGATCAAAGCGTGGTTACTCCTTATCGTTTTGCAAGAACGATTATGGATGAACGCCGTTCTGATCCACTTGTTCTGGTGCAGGGACAGGATAACATTTCCAGCAAAGTTTTAAAAGATGAACTAACTGGCTCCATGCGTGCCATTCATAAATTAAGCCCCACGCAGGAAGATGATTTTTCGCTGAATGATGTGAATGATTTCAGCGAGGCCATGAGCCAGGCATTTTCAGCAATCAATGTGGGAGGTTGGGCGATCTCTGGTTTATCATTAATAGTTGGAATGTTTGGCGTTGCAAATATTATGTTCGTTACAGTTCGTGAGCGCACAAGCCAGATTGGATTGAAAAAAGCGATTGGTGCTAAAAAACGCGTGATACTTACTGAATTTTTACTTGAATCTGCTTTCCTGTGCATCATCGGCGGTTTGATTGGGTTGTCACTTGTATTTGCTGGTACAAAAATCATCACCGCCGCACTCGACTTCCCTATTTTCATTTCAACTTATAACATGGTCCTCGCAATAGTGATATGTATAATTGTTGGTGTGCTTGCTGGAATTATTCCCGCATCACAGGCAGCGAAGATGGACCCGGTTGCTGCGATAAGATCCAAATAAATCGAAATTTTTGATTTTGGATTTTTGATTTTGGATTTTAGTACACATAGAATAGAACAAGAGAATGTTTGATTAAATTGAGCTTTCGCTTTAAATGAAAAATGATTTCAAATTTAAAAGCACGACTTATACGTACAGTTTAAATATGCAATTTCCACATTTGTTAATTTCCATTTGCCATTTGCGTTTTGCGTTTTTGAAATCCTGTTTTCCTTAATTATCCTGTCAATCCTGCCAACAATTCTAGCCATAGAAAGTTCCTGCGATGAAACTGCAGCCTCTGTTTGCGAAGATGGTCGCATTTTATCAAATGTCATTGCAAACCAGGATATCCATCGCAAATACGGAGGTGTGGTACCCGAACTTGCATCACGTGCTCATATGCAAAATATTGTTCCCGTTGTCGACAATGCATTGCAACAGGCAGGTAAAAATATTTCCGATATCGATGCATTTGCTTTTACTCAGTCTCCGGGGTTGATTGGCGCTCTGCTTGTAGGATCCCAATTTGCTAAATCACTGGCACTTGCTTTTAACAAACCAATTATTGCAGTTCAACATATGCAGGCACACGTACTTGCAAACCTGATCAGCGACCTAAGGCCTGAATTTCCATTTTTATGTCTCACTGTTAGTGGAGGTCATACTCAGATAGTAAGATGTAATTCTCCACTTGATCAGGAAGTGATTGGACAAACCATTGATGATGCAGCAGGTGAAGCTTTTGATAAATCCGCAAAATTGCTCGGCCTGGAATATCCGGGTGGTCCATTAATAGATAAATATGCAAAGAACGGTAACCCAAATGCTTTCGTTTTTGCCGAACCACAAATACCCGGACTTGATTTTAGTTTCAGCGGTTTAAAAACATCTGTTCTCTATTTTTTACAGG
>CAZCKF010000481.1:0-2950 GCA_964499155.1 uncultured Chitinophagaceae bacterium | reverse complement strand
CCATCGGGTGAGACAACCGGTTCATTCACATCCTGCTGATCGTTTTTTCTTACTGTCAGTTGCAATCCATTACCACCACTAAGATGATACATCCACATCTCACCTGCACCAAGTGACCTTCCTGAAGTAAAATGTTTTCGTGCAATGATATATTCTCCATCTGGTGTCCACACTGCATTATTCAACAACCTGAATGTTTCCTTCGTGATCTGTTTTGCATTGCTTCCATCTCGATTCATCACCCAAATATTATCCCCACCGCCAGCATCAGAAGTAAAAAGAATTTTTTTCCCATCGGGACTAAAACGCGGTTGTACTTCAAATGCAAGTCCCTGGCGAAGAACACGTGCAGTTCCGCCGGTAACAGGCATGATGTAAATATCACCGAGCAGGTCGAAGGCAATTTCTCTTCCATCGGGAGACACATCCACATTCATCCACGTTCCTTCATTAACTGTGAACGAAACATCTTTATGATTTCCGGGAGGATTGTTTACGTCCCATTTTTTGAGATCCTGGGAAAATGAAATGGTGGAGTAAAGCAGTGCAACTGTTAGCAGGCATTTAGTCATGAGAGTATTTTTTGGGGAAAATGAAAGTAATGAAAAAAGACTCGAGACTCAATATTCAAGATTCGAGACTCAAGTGAAGGAACAAGTGAGGAAGTTTAAATTTTCAAGTAAGGGGGCTGCCGGATAGAATTATCATCCGAAAAAAAATCAGTTCCGATTAAGAAATGACGTTCGAATTGAAGCAAATCAAATCCCGATAGTTATCGGGACCAAAACCAAAAAATCAAAAATTCTCACTCCACGTATTTCGCCAGGTACATGCCGAAGAAAAAATGCTTTGTTTTATTAAATCCCATAAAGGGACTGGTACCCATTTGGGTAAAAGTATAAATGAGATTTCCACCCTCGTTTACATCAATACAATAAGTCCAATCGTCAGCAATACTGTCTGACAATTTCACCCACGTTGGATCGAAACCAAAATATGTTTTTAAAATGAATGGAGTGTATCTATATCCCTGAAGATTTACAAGCCCGAAATTTGTTTGATTATTGAATCGACCAAATACATAGACGGCTCCCGAAATATCTATGTCCATATCTGTAACGGTTTCTTGCCCAATTCCACCATACGATCTGGAATTTAAATATGTTCCTGATGCATTTAGCTGAATTACGAAAATATCATACACTCCTGCACTGGTCATAGAATTAACAGCCGCACCGGGATTTGCATCGAGAGACCCTTGAAATTGTCCGGCAACATAAATGTTATCTGAAGGATCAGTTTTAATTCCACTTATTAATACATCGCCATTACTGGTTAGTTGCAATGGAGTAGCAATTCCTGTTGTACTCATGAGGGCAACAAAACCGTTTGAAAGAGAAGCTGAAGTCAAGGTACCTCCTCCTGGAAAAGTGCAAGTTCCCTGAAAACTTCCTCCCACAACTATTGATGAAGCATGCAGCGACATTCCCAGGAATTCTTCTGTATTCATACCTCCAATCTTGTTGATCCAACATCCTACACCCAGATTACCATCTGTGACACTGTACTTTCCAATAAAAGCATCAATTCCTCCCGCAGAAGTCATACTGGTTGGATTAAATGTGGCGGTACCGCTAAAGACTCCACCGATATAAATAAATGTTCCATCGGTTATCAGGTCACTGACATTATCAATACTACTACCTCCCACTCGCTTACTCCAAAGCCAGTTACCATTATTGTCATATTTCGCATAAAATCCATCTGAGTTACCAGATGAAATTAAGTTGGCCACACCAGCCCCTGGATTAAAGTCCACTGTGAGTTGAAATTGTCCTCCAATGTAAATATTCCCTGCAGCATCAATTGAAAGTGTATAACCATTATCAATGCCGGTAGACCCTACTGATTTCATCCATTGAAGAATACCCGCATCATTATATTTCCCAAAAACGATATCATTTGACCCGGAGGCAGTTACTGAAATTCCATTTAAAACGAGTGTGCCACTGTAAAAGCCAATAAAGTAAAGAGAATTATCAGGGCCAATTTGGATATCATTAAAAATTGCTGTCGCACTCGTATTATCGAGCACATTGGTAAATTCTCCAGGCGGATCCATTACACCTTCTTCACGAGGTCCGAGAATCAACCACCTGCTTCCATCGAACATTTTTAGTGATTTAATATCGGTATCAAATACAATCAAACCGGCTGCAGGTGATACTATCGCATTGATTTGAGTCTGTGTCATTCTCGGAGGAAGAAATCCTCTATTAGTTGAGGTCAGGTCAAGGATTGCACTTGAATTCGGTGTAGCAGTCCCAATTCCAACCTGTGTATTCGCAGAAAAAAATGCAAAGCATGAAATCATCGCACAGAGAATCCGTCTCATTTCAGTTAGTTTGAATTAAAAAAGATATTAAAAAATTACACACGATCCTTAGCAGTGGCAGGGTATATTTCAGGATATGGCAGAAATGCAATTAAAAGTGACACTGATCTATCTTCCGCTAAAAGAAGATCCATCTATAAACAAGATTTGAAAATAATTAAGGTTACAAATAAAAATCACTCTTCGACCTTAAAGCAAATCAAAAATCAAAAATTTTCACTCGTGTCCCATCCACAACGCTCCACCAATTGAACTTCGTGTGGCTCCGGTCACAGAAGCAATCACATTGTGCTCCTGTCTCCATCTCAATACGCCAATCAGCGCCATAATTAATGCTTCTTTATACTGAATGAGGTTGCTATCGGGAATGACAAGCTTTATTTTTTGCTGATCGAGGTGTTGTTGAATTCTTTGGGTGAGAAAATTATTAAACGCTCCACCACCGGTTACCAGCATTTTTCTTTCTTCTTTTTTATCTGTAAAAGCACTGACAGCATTGCTGATCTGCAAAGCTATGTGTTCAACATATGTAGCCAGTGCATCTTGTGTAGTGCA
>CAZCKF010000480.1:0-2954 GCA_964499155.1 uncultured Chitinophagaceae bacterium | reverse complement strand
TTGATAAAATTTGAATGTTGCGTTTTCTCGTTATGATCTTATTTACAATAAACCAGACTAGAAGAAGCAGCAAGACAAGACCTCTTTCAAAAAATCTTTGTGATACGTCGTGTTGTGGTTTGAATGCAAATAATATCTTATCGAAAATTTTAAATTCGATAATATGTGCGGACATGGCTAATGAATAGATGAGCAAAGCAATCGCAGCGAATGCAATCCAGTTGTGCGGTTGGAATAAACGGCGCATATTTAAATGTAGAAAAAGTTTCTTATGAATGATGAAATAATTTCAAAATTAGTTTAGTAAGCCAATGGCAGGTACGAATATAAATATTGAAATAAAAGCTCGTTCAAATGATGCTGAGAGGATCAGGGAATATTTACTGTCACATGGAGCAAGATTTGTTGGAACCGATCATCAGCGCGATACCTATTTCAAAGTAAAAAAGGGAAGACTGAAACTGCGTGAAGGAAATATTGAAAACAACCTGATATTTTATCAAAGAGAAAACGAAAGCAGACCCAAATCTTCGCATTTTCAACTCATGCCTGTTGAGCATCCTGAAATGCTCAGTCATATATTATCCCAAACTATCGGAGTACTGGTTGTTGTGGATAAGCAACGGGAGATCTATTACATCGATAATGTAAAGTTTCATATTGATAAGGTTGAAGGTCTTGGAAGTTTTATTGAAATTGAGGCTGGTAATGTCCTGGCTGATCTTGCTGAAAGTGAACTTCGTAAACAATGTGAAAACTATATGTCAGAACTGAAAATAAATAGTACGGATTTAATTCATCACTCATATTCTGATATGTTGATGCAAGTAAAATAACCTTACGGTTATTTATAAACCACCGTTCCTAATTTTCCGGTGAGCGCCATCTCCATCTGCTTTAAATGTTCATGCGTTTTTTGCAATGTTTCCATTTCTGCAGGATCATGAGATTTTTCCATGTCAACCTGGTTTTCGTGTATAAGGCGCTTGATCTTACGAAGTTTTAAATAAGCAATGGCTGAATCAACTTCTTCATGCGTTTTATCTTCCGTGATCTTTAGATAATTCATGAGCTCATCTTCATTTCCCGGTGCAATGGATTGCATGAAAGATTCATATGATTGTTCGAACAAGGCATCCTGGTAACCTGTGGCCTGGCTGAATTCTTTTTTCCATCGCAGGCTTTCCTCGTATGGAAAATTCAGCAGCGATACTGCGAGCGCACTCACTTTCGGATCTGCATGGTACAGGAAATAATTCTTTCTTGAACCATCAGTATGTGTGGATTTATAATTCAGTATCAGGTTGCGCACTTCCTCATTTTCAAACAATGAATCATCAATGATCTCTGAAAAAATATGATCACTGACTTTTTCATTTTCATTCCACTCACTCTCTCCATGTTCCAGCAGCACGCGGGCAATTTCCTTTTCCTGTAATTCATCCTTAAAAAGCAGCTCCCAGGTGCTTTCATCATAATTCGATGCTTCAGCTTTTTGTGCATTTTCAGCATGTTGCTGCGCTTCTTCAAAAGGAAGTTTTTTCTCGTGAAGTGAGATACGGTTGCGGATGAATTTATTGACAAGCGTTGTTAATCCGGCTTCGTCAATTTTTAATAGTTCAGATGCCTGCCGGATATAATCCTGCTGCCTGGTAAAATCCTCCGCCTTACTTATACGTGATATAGTTTCTGCAATCTGGTTAACTACTTCAGCTTTCCGGGAAGCTTCACCACCTGCTTCACGTAAAGCAACATCGAGTTGAAAAAGAATTACATCTTTTTTATTTGCCTGAACAAAATCACGAAACTGGTTTGCACCAACCTTATTTACGTAGCTGTCCGGATCTTCCTTATCAGGAATCAGCACCAGTTTTACATTCAATCCTTCTTCCAGCGCCATGTCCATCCCACGTAATGCAGCCTTGATACCTGCAGCATCACCATCATAAACAATGGTGAGGTTGTTGGTGTATTTGCGGATCAATCTTAACTGGTCTTCTGTAAGTGAAGTGCCACCGGATGCAACAACATTTTCCACACCGGCCTGGTGCAGCGAAACAACATCTGTGTATCCCTCAACAAGAAGACATTCATCATGTTTATCGATTGCCTGACGCGCGAACCACATACCGTAAAGAATTTTGCTCTTTACATAAATTTCATTTTCAGGCGTGTTGATGTATTTCGGTGCCTTATCGGTTGTTTTAATTATACGAGCACCAAAGCCAAGAATGACCGTGTACGGGAAAAATGATGCGACCGCGGTAATTATCTACAAACTGTTCATTTCTATTAGCAACAAGACCACTTTTTACAAGCAAGTCCTTATTGTATTGTTTTGCAATTGCTTCTTTTGTGAATGCATCCCGCTCATCTGGTGCGTAACCAATCTGGAATTTTTCAATTGTGTTTTCCCTGAAGCCACGTTCTTTTAAATAAGCAAGTCCTACATCCTGTCCTTCATCGGATGTAAACAGGTGTTTGGAAAAATACTGTTGTGCAAACTGGTTGATAATATATAAAGCTTCTGAAGTTTGTTGTGCTTCTCGTTGTGTATCCGATTGAAATGTTTCTTCAATTTCAATATTGTATTTATTGGCAAGCCATTTGAGGGCATCAGCATAACCAAGCTTTTCATGTTCCATGATAAAGCTGATCGAATTGCCGCTTTTACCACAACCAAAACATTTATAAATCTCTTTAGATGGCGAGACAGTAAACGATGGAGTCTTTTCGTTGTGAAATGGACAGAGGCCAAGATAATTTGACCCTCTTTTTTTTAATCGTACAAAGCCACCGACGATATCAATAATATCGATTCGTGCTAATATGGCCTGTATGGTCTGTTGTGAAATCACGAACATGCAATTTAGGGTTGCTGGCTAAAAATCGATACTGAACTATATATAAAAAGGAATAAGATGTTCACATGCCAAAAAAAACCTACTTGATTG
>CAZCKF010000479.1:0-2954 GCA_964499155.1 uncultured Chitinophagaceae bacterium | reverse complement strand
GGAATTTGTTCGGCTTGAACATTACATTCCCAAGATCCAGGAATTAAGTAATGACAGGTCTGTACCAAAATATGCAACGCATCTTGTTTACCTGACGAGTGCAAACAATCCAAAAGAGATAGAACACAAAATCATTTATTCAATACTGAATAAAAAACCGAAGCGTGCAGATATTTACTGGTTTGTACATGTGGATACACTCGATGATCCTTATACTGCAGAATACAAAGTCGATCACATCATTCCCAACGATATAATTCGCGTAGAGTTCAGGCTTGGTTTTAAAATGGAACCACGCATCAATCTCATGTTCCGCAAAGTGGTTGAAGATCTTGTAACAAATCGTGAAGTAAATATTACAAGCCGATATGAAAGTCTCGAACGCAGCAACATCGTTGGCGACTTCCAGTTCATTGTAATGGAAAAATATCTCAGCCAGGATAATGAGCTACCAATTCTCGAACGCTTTATCATGAAATTCCATTTCTGGTTGAAGGAATGGAGCCTGTCTGAAGAGCGTGGATTTGGACTTGATCCGTCGAATGTGACGATTGAGAAGTTTCCGTTGATTGTAGCTCCTGTTACGAATTTGAAGTTGAAGAGGATTAATGATGAATGAATGTTGAGAGACGAGGGACAAGAGGCGAGAGGCGAGGCTTTTTTGGAGCACGTTTCTATTTTCATCAAAGAAACTTTGTTGGTATTTTTGAAACTCAGAAAAAATGATTAGGAAACAAGCAACTTGCAACTGGCAAACTCTTTCGTTGCGAGTAAAATTGCGGTATTGTTTTTAAAATATTGCAAATCACGACCTTCATTCAGGTAAAAGAAACTTTTAAATATTTTGGAGTTGTTCCAAATTGAAACTTGTATTGATTTTGCCCAAGCCTTATTTAGAATTTATGATTTTGATAAAGCCACTCTAACCTAAGAAGCTTTACCAGTTGCCAATTGCCAATTGGTATATTTAATAATAGCATCTATGCTTTTGTGAAAGCATCTCTCACCTAAAAAGCCTCGCCCCTCGCCCTTCGCCTCTCGTCTCTCTCTTCGCATCTGATTTGTTAATCCACATCGGTAGATTATCTTTCACCAGCTATGCTTGTATCATAGTAGAAGCACATGCCCACTTTCATTTACTATATTCTCGGTTCCATTGCATTTCTCTCCATCGTCATTTACTTCGTACAGGACAAATTCATCTTCAAGCCAGAAATTCTCAAACAGGATTTCCAATTCAAATACGACGTTCCATTTCGCGAATATTTTTTTGATATAGAGCCTGGTGTTCGAATAAATGGTTTGCATTTTCACCGCGATCAGCCGAAAGGAATGATATTATATTTTCATGGTAATACGAGAAGTATAAAAGGTTGGGCGAGGTATGCAAAAGATTTTTATCGGTATGGATATGACGTGGTGCTTGTTGATTATCGAGGTTTTGGAAAAAGCACGGGCACGCGAAGTGAAAAGGAAATGCTGAATGACATGCAGTTCATTTATACATCGCTTTCAAAAGAATTCGGAGGTGAGGATCATATGATCGTGTATGGCAGAAGTATGGGAAGTGGATTTGCAACATTTATTGCATCGAGGAACAGACCCCGTTATTTGATACTGGATGCACCTTATTATAACTTCAGGAGGGTGGTTCAGCGGTTCCTGCCAATACTGCCCGTCAGGGTCGTTTTGCGCTACCATTTAAGGACAGATCACTGGATCAAGCAGGTAAAATGCCATACATATATACTTCATGGCACGCGGGATTGGCTGATCCCAATCAGGCACAGTGAAGCCCTGCAAAAGCTTAATCCTCACAGGATCACGTTGATACGCATAACAGGTGGGCACCATAATGATCTTCCTAATAACCCGGATTACCACAATTTTATTAGGGACATCTTAAAATATTGATGGGCTTGTTAACGTTAGTGTAATTAACTCATCATGAATAATTTCTGGTGAGGGTTTTGTTCATTTTTCTATGAAAAATCAAACCACCATGAAAGTGAAATTTTACACTTTACTCGCAGTCTTAACCATCGTCATTATTTCATGTAAATCTGCCAGCAAATCTTACGATAAAGGCAATTACGCACAGGCGATCGAACTGTCGGTAAAAAAACTCCAGAAAAATCCTTCTGATGGGGAATCAAAACAGATCCTCAAAGACGCTTACCGCTTTGCAGTGGAAGAGCATGAAGGTCGAATCAAAAATCATTCAAACAGTAGCAGTGACCAGAAATGGGAATGGATCTACAATGAATATTCTGCATTGCAGGGTATGTACAACACCATTCGCCAGTCACCTGAGGCTTTCAAATATGTAAAGCCGACTGACTACACTTCTTACCAGCAGACTTACAGCGACAAGGCGAGTGAAATGCACATTGGCCGCGCTGAAGAGTTTATGAAGGAAGAAGAAAAGGAAAGCTACCAGAAAGCTTACCGCGAATACCAGGCTGCTCTTCGTTACAAGCCGAGTGATCACATCATCCAGGCTAAAATGAAGGAAGCATATGATGCTGCTGTGGTAAATGTAATGGTAATGCCAGTTGAGCATTATTCATACATGGCAAACACACAGGAGCTGCGCAATTTCGAAGACGAATTGCTGCGCAACCTGCAGTATCAAATGAACAATGACTTCGTAAAATTCTTTTCACGTTATAATTCAAAGAACATCGAACCTGACCATGTAATGGAACTTCGTTTCAACAACCTCGATTTCGGTCGTGCGCATGATGAAAGAAGTTCACGCCAGGTATCGAAAGAAGTTGTGATCAAAGAGATCGTTTACAAACCCGATTCTGTTGTAAAGCAGATGGGTAAGGTTTACGCAACTGTAACAACAACCAGGCGCACCATGACATCTGAAGGTTTGTTCGCAGTGAATATCCGCGATCAACAGGGCCGTATGATGTTCAACGATCAGTTCAGAGGTGAACATGTAT
>CAZCKF010000478.1:0-2961 GCA_964499155.1 uncultured Chitinophagaceae bacterium | reverse complement strand
ACTTTCTGTACTTGGCGCTACTTCGGACAATGATGTGGTAAAAAAATTAAGTTCGACCAGCAATATCCCTGCAGAACTGCAGCGTAAAAGCAAATTTCTTCAGCAGGAGGTTTTCAACAAGCACCATAGTGAAACGCAAATGATGCGTTACATAAAAATGCTGGAGAACAAAGATCTCTCATTGAATACTTCGATGATTTCGCTTGGATCATGTACAATGAAATTGAATGCAGCAAGTGAAATGATGCCATTGAGCTGGTCACATTTCAGCAAAATGCATCCATTTGTTCCAAAAGACCAGGCTGCAGGATATCAATTCATCGTTGATGAATTGAGCAGTTACCTGTGCAAAATTACTGCGCTTGATGCGTGCAGTCTTCAACCGAACAGTGGTGCACAGGGAGAATATGCAGGCCTGCTGACAATTCGTGCTTACCATGAAAGTCGAGGTGAGAGACATCGCAATGTGATGCTGATTCCCATCTCAGCACATGGTACCAATCCTGCAAGTGCAGTGATGGCGGGAATGAAAGTGGTTGTTGTAAAAGCACTTGATAACGGATACGTGGATGTTGAAGATCTGAAAAAGAAAGCTGCGGAAAATGCTGCAAATCTTTCAGGCATCATGATCACTTATCCAAGTACGTATGGTGTGTATGAAGAAACGATTACAGATATAACAAAGATCGTGCATGCTCACGGCGGTCAGGTGTACATGGACGGAGCCAATATGAATGCGCAGGTTGGACTCACTGCACCGGGATTTATTGGCGCCGATGTTTGTCATTTGAATTTGCACAAAACTTTTGCAATACCTCATGGTGGAGGCGGTCCTGGAATGGGACCAATTTGCGTTAAGGAACACCTGGCTCCGTTTCTTCCTGGTCATGCAATTGATGGAAAGATCGGAACATCCGCTGTTTCTGCTGCACCTTATGGAAGTGCTTCAATACTTCTTATTTCCTATGCATACATCCGAATGCTGGGAAAAGACGGTGTAAAACGCGCAACTGAATTTGCAATACTAAATGCAAACTACATGCGTGCAAGACTGAAGAATAGTTATGATATTTTATACACCAATCATAATGGTGAATGCGCACATGAATTCATAGTTGATTTGAGACCATTCAAACGTTCTGCGGAGGTGGAAGCAGAAGATGTGGCCAAACGATTGATTGATTACGGATTTCATGCACCCACGATGAGCTTTCCAGTTCCGGGAACTATTATGATCGAACCAACAGAAAGTGAAGACAAGGGAGAACTGGACAGGTTTTGTGATGCCCTGCTCAGCATTCGTGAAGAAATTCGTGCGATCGAAGAAGGAAAAGTCGATAAAAAAATCAATGTGCTGAAGCATGCACCGCATACCCAGCAGATCGTAACAGCAGACGAATGGAACAGGCCCTATTCACGTAAGGAAGCTGCATTCCCATTGTATTATGTTACACACAACAAATTCTGGCCTTCTGTTGCTCGCGTAAACAATACATATGGAGATCGTAATTTGATTTGTACTTGCGAATCCACAGAAGCGTGGGCTGAAGAGGAAAACAGGATCAGTTCATAGCCTTAAGATTTATATGGATCAAAGGGAATGTTCGATAAGGGAAAGAAAAGTTCGAGATCCTAACACTTCTTCAATCAATCAGCCCAATATCCGTGTAATCCGTCTTAATCCGTGTAATCATTCGTGTAATTGGTTCTAATTCGTGTAATAAATTCATTATTTTTACCCTGATCTAAACTTTATGATTATGAAAAAAATTCTAATGGCACTGTTGGTTGTTGCTGGAATGATTGCTGCCAAACAATCAGATGCGCAACAAGTGCGATTCTTTTATTATCCTGATGCCAATGTTTATTTCAACACAGTTTCCAAAAAATATGTTGTGATGGATAATGGCAGTTGGGTTACCGTTGCCAAATTACCGGCGAATGTGAAAGTAGTTCGCACACCACGGGTAGTTGTTTATCATACGGGGAACAATGTGTGGGTGAACAATGCATCACACAAGACAAAGTACAAAAACAATAAAGGAAGGAAGTGGGTTAAAACAAAACCTGCAAATTGATAAAACTCAGAACCTGCGAATCGCAGGTTTTTTTTTGATCTTACTTTTTCACAAATCCTACAGCTACCCAAAAACAAAAACTTAATCCACCTATTTAGTTTTCATAACCATCATCCTCGTACCAATACTGTACCCTTCTGAAATATCAACCACACTTACATATTCCATTTTATCGCTGCCCATCCATGTCAATTGCTTTTGCGGATTTGAGTAACGGTAAATTGTGTCGATGCGAATTAATTGCGCATTGATGATTTCAACCTGGACTTCTTTTGCAGAAAAACAACCAGTCAGGAATGTTCCAGCGACGAGGATAGCAAATAACGTTGTCATTTTATAGGATTTTCCATAATACTTTCAATACATATGCCACTGCCCGCTTGAAAATTTATGTGTGCGAATTCGACTGGATGTGGTGGAAACAGAGGATGGTAGCGAAAAAATGATCAGAAAAAAATCACAAACTGAATTAGCAGAGAAGATAACATTCAATCAATTGCAAAAGAATGTTACAGAATTTTCAGTTAATTGAATGGTGGTTCGAAAAAAAGAAACAGCATACGGAATAATATGTTCAATGTAGAATTATTACCTCTGCTATTTAATCACGGTCGTCCTGTACAACTTTTCATATTGCACTTCCAAAACATACACACCTTTTTTCAATGTTTCCATCGGCAGTTTTACCTGGGCTCCACCTTTTGGTAGCTGGTGATTCCATTGCTGGATCATTCTTCCACTCAAATCATATAATCGCATAGTAGATGACTGAGCGGATTCAGTATGTATGTTGACCTTTAAAGTTGAAACAACCGGGTTGGGATATACATTAATATGAACACCAACGATTTTATTCATTTGCACCACATTACTGGTAAGGATC
>CAZCKF010000477.1:0-2962 GCA_964499155.1 uncultured Chitinophagaceae bacterium | reverse complement strand
TCTCATTCCCCGAAGCCGAAATAGGAACTGTAACACCAATTTTAAAAGTCCGGGTGCTGTTCATCTCAACAGGAAACACTCTTACAAATACCTGGTTTCCTTCCTGCCAGTGCACAACACAGGGGTCACGTGCCTCCACGCCTACAATTGCACGGTATGCCTCTTTTGCTTTGTCCTTGGTGGTAAGTATGGATTTCTCTTCTATCCCATTTATCCAAAGCGACATGGAACTCACCACGGATCCCTCTGACAATTGAAAAGTATACAAAGCCTCTTCTCTCCGATTCCATCCAAACTCATTTGTATTTCGGACTGTAATGGTTTTTTCGATGTATGCTATCCGTAATGAAGTCCATATATGCGTGTTTGTGAAAACATACTCCGTGATAAGGTTATCACCGGACCAGAATCTCTCCTGCGTTTCATGACGCTTGTTGTACATCATGGCGAGGATCTTAATTCGTTCTTCATTATTAACTTCCACCGGAAAAATAAAAGAAGCAAATGCTACTAGCGGATCATGCTTTCTCGGTTCATCAGTACCACGGAATGGCCGGTCAAACAACCCACGTTCACCTCCCTGTGGAGAAACAAATACAACATTTGTTTTCAGAATTGTCTCGGTCATTTTATTGTGCGGAATTCTCTGCGCAACCCTCATCCATACAGGCAGATCAGATTTGTTGCTCGTAACAGCCGTCCTGAATTCCTTTTGAATCTGCTTGCCAGATTTAACCCATTGGATGGAATACAATACAGCAACAGTCAATGCAATACCCAACCCACATAAAAATGAAAACCAATAACGAGGCCTTTTGGTTGTCATTCTTATGGTGAGAATCAGCATAAAAATGGTGATCAGTAATGGAGCAAATGTGTGCAGGGAAATACCGAGACCAATCGCTGCAAAAAAACTTACCAGGTAATAGGGAAACAGATAGACTGACAAGTAGACAAACAGTGGCAGTCCAAAACCAAAAATGAAAACCAGGAAATGGTTTATGTATGGGTGTAAAAAGCGATAAAACGATGCAACAACCAATGCAGTGCAAACGAGAACCTGAATAGCGGTCAACCACCCGACGGATGTTTCAAATACAGGAACCTGTTGGTTCAATGACCAGGCACTGACCAGAAGCAGTGTTGAAAGCAACAACCAGTGATGCAACTGGTCAGGCACTGCAATATCTCTTCGCCTGATTCGAAAAACAATAAAGAATAATCCTGTTGCAACAAAGTTGAGTATAAAGAAACCATTTTCTTCCGCACCACTTAATTGCGACCATAATAAAATTCCTGATGAAACAATCAGCAGCAACACTCCTGTCCAGAAGGTTTTTGACTGCAACCGTAAAACACGCATAGTTAAATTTTTGATTTTGGGTTTTTGATTTTGGATTTGCCTTAATTCGAACTGACGTTATATAATTGGATATTTTTATAATAGAAAAGTCAGTTAGGAGAAGTTCTTGAAGCCTGGTGCCTGAAGCCTGATGCTCTGCCTTGAATTTTATTCTGCTCATTCATTTTTCGAAGTGTGTAATACATGATCGTCATCAGGACAGAGAAGGCTAGGGTCATTCCCCACGCATTCGTGTGTTGCCAGGGTTTTAAAACGATTAATATTGTTTCTGTGAACAGTGACAACGGATTGGATAAAACATCCCAGCTATTATACCTTAGAAATCGACCGATGTAAATGCCAAATGCATTTAACAACATAACACCATAAACGACAGGAACTGAAAATTTTCGAAGTGATGTGGTGAGAATGATTAATTCGAAGCGCCTGATGGAAATGATCCCACACAACAAACCGTTCCATGCGAAAGACAACAATAATGCAAGTTCAAACCACTGAGGTGCGTAATCAAAATGATCGAGATGAAACAGGTCCGTAAGAATATAGAATGTATTTGGAATAAACAACAACCAAATAATAAAGGCAACAACAAGTTTTTTCCTGTTTTTAATCAGCGTTGGTTGATTGATTACATACCAGCTTATCAGGTATGGAATAATTGCAAGAAAGAGATTCCATGCAAGAAATGAAAATGCTATCGACCCCGTAAGTATGATGCGAATTGCAAGGAGCAACAAACTAAACGTACAGGAAACCAGCAACCAATCATGAAATGATGCTGATAAGGAAATATGAGATATTCTTCTGATTAGTTTAACCATAAAATAATTTTTGGAATGAATATGATGGAACCAACGATAAAAGCACCCGTTGCAGTTAACAATACAGCCGCTGCTGAAACATCCTTAATGAACTTTATTCTCTCATCTCGTTCTTTTGTTACCAGGTCACACAGTTTCTCTATTGCTGTGTTAAACAGTTCAGCGGTCCACACGGCGGAAATACAAATTGCAACAACAATAGTTTCAGTAACTGATATGGATGCGATCCACCCAAGTATCACAACACAGACTGTTGCTACGAAATGCAACACTAGGTTGGGTTGATGAGCAAACAATGCAATGATTCCGTTGAAAGCATATTTGAAACTTTTTAACCGCTGTTTTAAATACAAGACCATTTTAATTTTAGATTTTAGATTTTAGATTTGTTTTAGATCGAACCTTCATTATGCTTTTGAATTTTGGTTTTTGTGGAATTCAACAGCGACAATTTTCGCCAATCATATAAATGCCAAGAAATGCAATGCATAACATGGACAGGACACCGATTAAAATGGGAAAGGGTTTTTTACTGATTGAAACTTCAAAATGAATTCGATCCGTCGAGGTTAATACACCCCATCGCAATACATTCAACAAAACCAATGCAACGGCTAATACGGGACCGAATAAAATAAGCAGGTTTATATTCCAGCCAATATCTTCTTTAAGTCCGAGACTGTTCAGTGTTGGTTCTACAGCATCCCATGGCCCATCAACACCTGCTTCAAACTTTAGCATCGAGAAAACGATAAAAAGAAATGTTGGCAGCGCCAGT
>CAZCKF010000476.1:0-2965 GCA_964499155.1 uncultured Chitinophagaceae bacterium | reverse complement strand
AAAAATTTCATAATTCAGATAAGATCAAATAAACAAAGTCGAAATGGTAGCCAGGGAAATGATAAATGCAAAAAGTGAAAATGAAGGTATTTTAAATTTTTCCTTCATCCAATTGGATGCCGACACTATTAACAAAATAAAACACCCCACTAAAATGGGTATCGTCAATATTTCACGAAGGACACCCACCCAAACAAGATCCCATCTTAATCTATAAGCAAATATCATTAATGTGACCCACCCTGCCGGGATCGGAGAGAGCCAGAATAAGATTCGGTTCGACATGAATTTTGGTAAAGTAGTCAAATCAATCGATTCAAAATAATAAGACAAACATGCCTGTATTTCATTATGGATATTAACCTCACAGCTTTTTCTTATTTTCCCTACCTGTAATCAACTGATTGCTATGGGAAAGCTCACCACAACTGATATTGCTGTTTTTCTTTTTTATTTTATCATTGTTGCGTTCTATGGTTATTGGATCTATTGGAAAAAACGCAAGGCTGTTACTGATACAAAAGATTTTTTTCTTGCTGAAGGTTCGCTTACCTGGTGGGCAATTGGGGCGTCAATGATTGCATCCAATATCTCGGCTGAACAGTTTATTGGAATGTCTGGTAATGGATTCAGGCTTGGTATCGCGATCTCCGCGTACGAATGGCTGGCTGCAGTTTCCCTGATCATTGTCGGTGTTTTCTTTATGCCGATTTACCTGCGGAACAATATTTACACCATGCCGCAATTCCTCAAGCAACGGTACAATGAGGGAGTTGCACTGGTAATGGCTATTTTCTGGTTATTCCTGTATGTTTTTGTAAATCTTACTTCGATCCTTTTTCTTGGTTCACTTGCGATTAACAACCTGACTGGAGGTGACAGTTTTCATGTGATCCTCATTGCACTCGCAATCTTTGCGTTACTTATTACGCTTGGTGGAATGAAAGTGATTGGTTATACGGATGTGATACAGGTTTTCTTCCTCATCGTGGGTGGACTTGCAGCAACCTATCTCGCACTCACCCTTGTTTCTGAAAAATTTGGTTATGGAAAAGATTTCATTGCAGGTTTCAGGGAATTGTTCAAACAGGCTCCGGGACATTTCAATATGATATTTGATAAACCTGGCCCCGGTGCATCACAGGCGGAGATAAATAATTATGTGAGCCTGCCCGGTATTGCAATGATGCTGGCAGGACAATGGATTGCCAATTTAAATTACTGGGGGTGCAATCAATATATTACTCAACGTGCGCTTGGTGCAGATCTGAATACAGCGAGAAAGGGAATTTTCTTTGCTGCTTTTTTAAAAGTGTTGATGCCATTGATCGTGGTGGTGCCAGGAATTGCAGCCTATGTTTTGCACCAGCAGGGAAGCCTGCAGTCAGAGATGCTTACTGATGGAGAATTGCGTGAAGACAATGCCTATTCCGCCATTCTCAATTTTCTGCCAACAGGGTTAAAAGGGTTATCAATGGCTGCACTGACAGCCGCAATCGTGGCATCCCTTGCTGGAAAGGCCAACAGCATTTCAACTATTTTTACTCTTGATATTTATAAAAAATACATCAACAGGGGAGCTCCCGACAAAAAGCTTGTATGGATCGGAAGAGTGACCGTGTTTGTGGCAATGTTGATAGCGATTGCATTTACATGGAATGATGTACTGGGAATAGGAGGAAAGGGAGGCTTTGAATTTATTCAGAAATATACAGGCTTTATTTCTCCCGGCATTTTTGCTGTGTTTTTATTGGGCTTTTTTTGGAAACGGACATCATCGCTTGCTGCCATTGTTGGCATACTTGCATCCTTCGCGCTGTCACTGTTATTCAACAGCACTGTACTTCCGGAATTTTTTGGTACAGATACGATTTTATACACTGCTTATCCAACACCGGAAGGTTTGTATGAAATTCCATTCCTTGTGAGCATGGGCTGGGTTTTCTTTTTCACTGTGCTGATCATGGTAATTCTCTCGCTGCTTGATAAAAACAGTGCTAACAATCCGAAGGCAATCGACTGGAACCTGGGACTGTTTAAAGTAACACCGGGAATGATGGCGACAATTCTAATAATACTTGGTATAATCATCGCGCTATATGTAAGATTCTGGTAATGGAAAAAAAATACTTGCTCGGTTATGACGTTGGTTCTTCATCTGTGAAAGCTGCATTACTTGATGCGGAAACAGGTGAATTGGCAGCACATGCACACACGCCTGCTATTGAAATGAAAATTGATTCACCACAACCAGGTTTTGCAGAACAGCATCCTGATATGTGGTGGAGAGAAGTTGTGGATGCAACAAAAATTTTGCAACAGAAAGTTGATCTCTCATCTGCAACCATTCTTGGAATTGGGATTACCTATCAAATGCACGGACTTGTTTGTGTAGACAAAAATGGAGAGGTGCTGATGCCTTCCATCATCTGGTGCGACAGCCGTGCTACAAAATTTGGAGAAAAGGCATTTTCAAAACTTGGAGAATCTTTTTGTCTTTCCCGTTACCTGAATTCACCTGGAAATTTTACAGCCTCCAAACTGAAATGGGTGCAGGTGAATATGCCGGATGTCTATAAAAAGATTGACAAATTCATGCTGCCGGGAGATTATATCGCATTTCGGATGACCGGAAGAATGTACACAACTGTGCAGGGATTGTCGGAAGCTATTCTATGGAATTTCAAAAAGGATTCCATTGCATACAAGCTGCTTGATTATTTTGGAATCGATGATGACCTGGTACCAGAAATGGTGAATTCATTTGGGCAACAGGGTGTTCTTTCGCATAGTGCTGCCAATGAACTTGGATTGCCAAAAGGAATTCCAGTGTGTTACCGTAGTGGTGATCAACCAAATAATGCATTTGCATTAAAGGTGATTAAACCAGGGGAAGTTGCCGCTAATGCCGGAACATCTGGTGTGGTATATGGAGTTACCGATAAAATGAATTATGATCCCTTAT
>CAZCKF010000475.1:0-2970 GCA_964499155.1 uncultured Chitinophagaceae bacterium | reverse complement strand
TCTTACAGCAACCTTGTATTTACCCAAGGGATATAATAAAGAGAAAGATGGCCCACTGCCCGTGTTAATTTGGGCCTATCCCCGAGAATTCAAATCCGCATCAGATGCAGCCCAGGTACGAGGATCGAAATTTAATTTTACCCGAATTAATTATGGTTCGCCTGTTTTTTGGGTATTGCAGGGTTATGCTGTACTGGACAATGCTGAAATGCCAATTATTGGTGAAGGTGATAAACAACCAAATGACAACTTCATCGATCAATTGCAATGGAACGCAGAAGCTGCCATTAAGAAAGTTGCAGATATGGGTGTGGGTGATCCAAACCGTGTTGCAGTTGGGGGACACAGTTATGGAGCATTCATGACAGCAAACCTTTTGGCACATACAAAACTTTTTAAAGCAGGTATTGCCAGAAGTGGTGCGTATAACCGTTCACTCACGCCATTTGGATTTCAAAATGAAGAAAGAACTTATTGGGAAGCGCCTGAAGTGTACAACAACATGAGCCCCTTTACTTATGCACACAAAATCAAAACACCCATTCTATTAATTCATGGTGAAGCAGATAATAATTCAGGAACATTTCCTATTCAAAGTGAGAGATTGTACAATGCAATTAAAGGACATGGTGGAATCGTTCGTTATGTAGTGTTGCCATATGAAAGCCATGGATACGCTGCAAAAGAAAACATACTGCATATGTTGTGGGAGCAGGATCAATGGTTGGAGAAATATGTAAAACAGCAAAATACAACTGAGGATAAAAAGAAAGTTTTCTAAAAAAACATTTCATAATAATGCAAGTTGCAGGTGACCTACCTGCAACTTTTATTTTTTTAATAAAATGAAAGAACAATATCCATTGAAGCTGGTAATATTCGATTGTGATGGAGTATTGGTTGACAGCGAACCACTTGTAAATAAATTATTTATTGATTCACTAAATGAAGAAGGATTTGATATTGAATATGAGTGGGGGAACAGGTTACATGGAATTCCATTACCGGATTGCATTGAGCTTGTAGAAAAAACATTTAATAAAAAAGTATCTCACGGATTTGTAGATAATCTCACAATGCAGGGTATTAAATTACTTGCAAAGGAATTGAAGCCAATTCCGAATGTAAAAGAAGCGCTTCAACAAATTCACAATCCAAAATGTGTTGCCTCCGGAAGTGATACGCGCAAAATTTTCCTGTCACTTCAAATCGCAGGACTGGGAGATTTCTTTGAACATATCTTCAGTTCTGAACTAGTCAAAAAAGGAAAACCAGAGCCAGATATTTTTCTTTACGCGGCTGAAAGATTGGGATTTCTACCAGATCAATGTATTGTAGTAGAGGACAGCGAACCCGGAATGAAGGCTGCTGTGGCAGCAGGAATGGAAGTTTTGATCTATAAACCTGAGGGCTGTATAGATTATCCACTTTTACCACATGCAAAATCGTTTAAGGATATGCGTGAATTACCGGGATTAATAAAATCCTTGTCACCGATAGGGTTACAAAACAATCTGTAAATCAGTCAATAGATAACAAATTCTGCATCACTTTCAACCATAAGGCATATTGCTTGTAGCTTTGGTGACCGACTGTTAGTAAGTTTTACCTGCATATGCTCACATTGCTGGACATTTTTCTTAGTTTAGTACATATAGCGCTCATAGGATTTAATCTTTTAGGTTGGATCTGGCCTGCCACCAGGAAAGCGCATTTGATTTCAGTAGCTCTTACAGCAGCATCGTGGTTCATTCTTGGGATCTGGTTCGGATGGGGATATTGTCCCATCACAGATTGGCAGTGGCAGGTAAAAGAAAAATTAGGTGAACGAAATCTTCCGAACTCTTTCATTAAATATTTCGCCGACAAGGTAACAGGGCGAAACATTAACCGTACACTAATCGATACCCTGACGCTTGTGTTTTTTCTCGCCGCCATTGTGATGTCACTCTATGTAAACTTGTTAAAGAAATCTAAAAGATCCTTTCGCTGACCCTGGTTTGTCCAATGAATTTTTCGATTGTGGTATGATGTTGGCCTTGTTAAATATAGCCTAACACACAACGAGAGATTGGACAGGGGATGCAAAAGGAAATGGAAGATCGCCCGTACAAAAAATATGTTTCACCTTTAAACGTCATACCGCTATGACCAGGAACATTTTACTTATCGGGAAAAGACAGCAGGTTCTTCAACAACTGCAACATTCTTTAATGGAAGATGGTTTTAAAGTAACCATAACTATGAAAGTAGAAACTGCAGCGCTTGATTTTAATGCTGCAGATTATGATATGATCCTTTCCTGCAGTGACGTAAAACCAGGTTTGCGGAGGCATTTTGAAAATACATTCAGACTGCAAAATCCAAATGTTTTACTGGTAGAAGGCCTCGCGCCTGTTCATTCTGTTTTACTGGAACAATGCAGAGCTGCATTGAATCTCGATCCTGAGTGCAAAGTGTTTTCTGAATTTCACATTGAGGGTGAAAATGATCTCAAATTCCGGTTTACATTGAAAAAAGGAAGCAGGATCAGCATCACACTTTTGAATCTTGATTTTTTTAATCGTGTAAAACATAACACACTTCTGTCAATGGAAATGCAGGCAGGAGAACATGAATTTATCGTTCCCAAAAAAAATCTTTCACGCTGGTCTCAACATTTCCTCAGCATTAAGGTGAATGAAAAAGATACATGTGTCATTAACCTCAGCAATAGTGAGATAAAAATGCATACAGTATCTGTTAAGCATCCCTTAACACAATTACGCCAGCAATTATCTCTTGCATTTTAACAGGTGTTGAAATTTCTGTTAACCTTGCGCGCATAACCTTTTTTTGATTGGTAAAATGATGAATTTTGCAGCATGAATTCGGTGAAAAAGGTTGTGTTTTCTGCGCTGTTGATTATCGCTGGAATGTCCGCTAAATCCCAGAAGGTTGACAGTATTTTTTTAAATCTGTATACGGACA
>CAZCKF010000474.1:0-2971 GCA_964499155.1 uncultured Chitinophagaceae bacterium | reverse complement strand
TCATTCAAAGAATAACCATAGGCCTCGAGTAATTTATTTTTTTCTTTATCCCAGTTGCGAATGGAATCGAAATAATAAGCTCCATATGAATTAAGCAACTGGAGAAAGACGATCACTTTAGGAAGACAAAGGGGATGCTCGGTATCCTCGTAATCGCAACTCGTGTCAAAATTTCTTTCTTCATTTTTGCGAATTACAACAACATACTTTTCTCCTGAAAGATCTACGGTTGCTTTTACAGTTTCGTCTTTTGCATATTCAATCTGCGCCTTCTGTGTACGTAAAAAAACTTCAGCATCAGCCAGTACTTGCGGAGAACACAACATCCTGATCGTCTTCAGATCAATCTGTTTCATTTTAGCAACAGTGTGACGCTGATCATATGTTACATTTTCAGCAACAAGATGTCCCCTGTCGATCATTTCCTGTAATTGGAAAAGAGCGGCAGCTTCATGGCGACAAATATCTCCAAGATTATAAGGACAGGCACAACGAAGAGAAAGTGATTTCGGGTCCTTTATTTTTTGAATATAAACTTTGTAATAAGTGCTGTAACTGTCATCGCGCACTCTAAATGTTGCAGATCCAAACAAATCGTCATACTCAATAAGCTCAACAGAGCCCACTGCATGGATCTTTTTTCCACGGCGGATTACTTCATCGGTACCATGTGTGTAAACGTATTTGACCAGGAGTGGTAAAGCCAAGCAAAACTGTTTGAAATGAGAAAACCCCTTCTGAAAAGGGCAATCTGCAAAAGTAAAGGAATGCAACGGACATAACCTTGGAGAAAGAAGGATTTTAAGTGAAAATTAGGTTACGATCAATTTTCCATCCCTGTAAACGGGCAGAACGTTTGCAACGTCTTCTGTAAGGCAATAACGAATATCTTTTTCGAGACCAAAACCCATCAGGCGATGATAATGTGAGGCCTCGGTTTTTTTCATGAATTCGAACAGATCTTTTTTCCCTTTCAGGTACAATGTCTCTGCAATGTGCGATGAATCGCATTTCATTTCAAAATGTTCACGAACGCGATTGATAACTGCTCCCGCAAATAATGTGTCTTCAATGTTTACGCGATCTTTCCATGCGGCACATGCAAGTATTACATCTCTTTTTGATTCAACAAGATGATCACACACAGCAGACAGGTTTGGAAATGATCCTGTTACAATTTCACTTGCACCACGTTCGAGTGCCATGTGCAACAAACGCGTACCATTTGTGGTTGTGAGGACGAGCGTTTTATCACAAATAAAATCACGGCCATATTCAAAGGGAGAATTTCCATATTCCAATCCTTCCGCAATCTGTCCATCTCGTTCACCTGCTGTAATTCCTTCAATTTGCCTGCTGAGTTCAATACAACGCGCAACATTATCAACCGGAATCACACACTTCGCACCATTGTACAAAACTGTTGTAATGGTAGAAGTGGCACGCAACACATCAATGATCACTACAATGCTGTTGGATACATCATACAAATGCAACAATGCAGGAGAGAGAGATGTGTAAAGAGTCGGTTTGGACATCGGGCGAAGATAAAGGAGGGATAACACGAATTAAGACGAATTACACGAATTGGGAAAATGCTGATGCCATTTTGTTTTGCGACTGGTACCTATTTATCATTTTTATAAATATTCAATCATTCCCGAATGAATGTGCGGCTAATATTGATAGCTCGAAATCCGTGTAATTCGTCTTAATCCGTGTTATTTCTCTAAGATTCGTTTCCACTGCTCGCCCTCCGCAAATTCCTTGATCACCTGGTTTCTGTGTGTAAGAAGTTTTTTGATATAACGCTGCAGGAATAAATTATTAATAAAATTTCCAAAACCTCCGTACGGTACTTTGTATTCAAATTTATCGATCAGGATTGTGCCGTTTTCGATGGGTTTAAAAAAATGGTCGTGCTTCATTGAGGCAAATGACCCTTCTACCTGCTCATCTGTAAAACTTTCATATTTATTTAATGAAGAAATGCGAACACGCATGACTCGCTCTTTCATTAAATGTTTTGCTTTCCAGGTAACTGTGTCATCTTTTTCGAGCAAGCCGAATCTTGTGCCTGCAACCGCTTCTTCCCTGTATTTGCTCATTGAATATTTGTGAAGTTCAACGCTGCGGCTGAGATCGAAAACACGCTGAGGTGGAGCAGCGATAAAAGTTGTGAGGTGAATGACAGGCATTTTCAAAGGTTATTGGTCCATACAAAATAATTAAAGGATTGTGCAAATCAAACACTATCGCGCTTTATGTAAATGGCACTTTCGCAACTTTTGCCTGCAACAATTTATCACGAACCTTAATATACACCGGCGTATCGATTGCAGCGAATGCAGTTCGTACATAACCAAGTCCAATTGCCTTATTGAGGCTCGGTGATTGCGTGCCCGAAGTAACATGTCCGATTACTGCACCTGAAAAATCTTTTATTTCATATCCATGTCTGGGTATTCCCTTATCGATCATTTCAAAACCAACAAGTTTTCTTTCAACCCCGGCAGCTTTTTGTTTTTCCAGTTTTTCTTTTGCTGTAAAGTCTTTTGAAAATTTTGTGATCCATCCAAGTCCTGCTTCAAGTGGTGACGTCGAATCGTCTATGTCATTTCCATACAGGCAGTATCCCATTTCAAGTCTCAATGTATCTCGTGCCCCAAGTCCAACAGGTTTTAATCCCTGGGGCCCGCCAACTTTAAAAATTTCGTCCCAGATCTTTTCTGCATTGCCATCCTTGTCTTCAAAATAAATTTCAACGCCGCCGGCACCAGTATAACCTGTGGCACTTACAAGAACATTTTCAACACCAGCAAACTTCCCTTTCGTGAAGGTGTAATATTTTAAATTCAAAATATCCATTTCAGTAAGTGCCTGCAGGATCTTTGTTGCATTAGGACCCTGTACCGCAAGCAGACAGGTTTTGTCTGAAACATTGTGCATTTCCGCAGTCTTCGAATTGTGT
>CAZCKF010000473.1:0-2977 GCA_964499155.1 uncultured Chitinophagaceae bacterium | reverse complement strand
TCCCAGCGATTTTCAGTTGCATTCCAAACGATCGATGCATCGTCAGGATTAATGACCTGTCTTTCGCTTGAATATGATTCTGGCAAACCACTTCCGTTGCCGCTGCTTCCCGCATATTTTATTACACGCAGATTTGAAATTCCTGTTGCATCTGCTGCACTCATAGGTAGATCCAATAAAGTTGCCGGGTCAGCATTAAACTGATCGAATTCCGTTTGTTTAAAATAAAGTGTAACTCTTCCAGTAGAGGTGCTTGCATTATTCCATGGAGTGATCTCGTAATGCCTTGCTACATACGGGTAGTTCAATGTGTAAGGCACTGAGTTTTCAACCCAAACCTTTCCTGTAACTGTACCACTAACAGGATTGGATCCATTTGGAACCACATCAGCAATGACTGAACAAACACTCAGATCCTGGAATCGATTGTCGTTATTAACATGCAGTGTACGACTTAAATTACCATCAGATAATCGCTGTGTCGGGCAAGGGCCATATTTGTAAAGCTCAACTCCTTCTTTTCCTGTTGCAGAAAAATACACACAGTTATTATAAGCATATAAATTTTGAGGGCTGCTGCTTTGCACCAAAACATCATCCACATTATATACTAGTTGTGTTCCGCTTGTGGTGCCATCTGTTTTCCAAAGTTCGCGGCCATTTATACCATCATTTGCACTGAAATACAATTCACCATTCACATTTACAAAATCCATTGGTTGAGAATTTCCATTAGGATTAATATTTTTCAGCAATAACGTACCGGCAGTTGTTCCATCTGAAATCCATAGTTCGAATCCATTTGTTCCATCATTCGCACTGAACACGGCCCTACCATTTAATTCAAAAAATTTGTATGGGTTTGAACTGCCTGTTGGATGAATATCTTTTAAAAGTACAGTGCCAGCTGTTGTTCCATCACTGATCCATAATTCTCCTCCTATTGCGGATGTTGCTTGTGCACTGACATATAGCAACCCATTGATGCTCGCTATTTCTGTAATTCCCTGGAATTCCCTGACTAAAACAGTACCTGCAACCGTTCCATCAGTTCTCCAGAGATCATCACCATTATCTTCGGTGAAAAACATTAAGTTATTATGCGGTGTAAACTCACGAGCGATGTAAGAATCTCCGAAAAAACCTTTCAGCATTATAGTACCGGCGTCGGATCCATCTGATTTATAAATGCCGGTTTTGCTCGGACTATATTCAGCACTGAAATAAATAATTCCATTTACATCTGTTAAATTTTGCGGATTAGAATCATCGGTTCCGCCGTAAATGTCTTTCACCAATGTAGTACCTGTTTCAGTTCCATCTGTCTTCCATAATTCAACTCCGTTATCATCAGTTATTGCGCTGAAATAAACGTAACTACCAGACCTCGTTAACAAAGAAGGAATGGATCCGCCACTACCGGGCCTGATATCTTTAATAATTGTAGTGCCAGCAGTTGTCCCATCACTTTTCCATAGTTCACGATTTGTTATATAATAATCGTCCCCATAAAAAATGAGGTGATCATTCAAATCACTTTTGTAATATGCATTGATACCAAAAGGGCCGTTAGTTTCCGCAACCAATTGTGTACCTGCAGTGGTCCCATCGGTTTTCCAAAGGTTTCGTGGTACTGTTGAACCGGATGTTACGGTGGTAGCACTAAAAAATAAAAGGTTATTCGCTGCCCACAATCTTGCCGGATTAGAATTTCCAGTTGTATTTATATTTTTTATCACTGTGGTACCAGCCTGGGTTCCATCACTTCTCCAGGGTTCAACACCAAAAACTGCGTCTGTAGCAGCGAAATATAATACACCATTACAATTTGAAAGGAAGGTTGGAATAGATGGTGTATTAATGGCACTTACCATTACTGTACCAGCAGTAGTTCCATCAGATTTCCATAAATCATACCTGGTTCCTCCAATCGTAAAACTGCAATGATCAGATCCGAGGAAATAAAGTGTATTGTTTATTTTAATGAGTTCTCCACCTGTTGTACCTGGGACAGGACCACTACAAATATCTTTCAAGATTTGCGTGCCTGCGGTTGTTCCATCTGTTTTCCAAAGCTCCAAACTTCTTGTAGCATCTTCAGCATAGAAATATAATTGGCCATTTAATTCTGTAAATGCACGAGGAGAACTATTTGATGTTCCTGTGTAAATATCCTTAAGTAAAAATGTGCCACCTGCTGTTCCATTTGTCCGCCACAATTCCGTGCCTGATGAAGCAGTTCGCGCACCAAATACGATAAAGCCGTTCAAAACTGTAAAGCCATATGGATCGAAACCTGCAGAGCCGGGGACCATATCTTCAATCATAAAAGTTCCAACGGCTGTACCATCTGATTTCCACAATTCCCAGCCATACGTATCACTAGCTGCTGTGAAAATCAAAGTCCCATTATAGTTAGTAAAATATCTTGGTTGTGAACTGTTTAAACCCGGATAAATATCTTTTACCATCACCGTTCCTGCTGTTGTTCCATCGCTTTTCCATAATTCAATTCCTAAAGCATCAATAGCTGAGAAAAAAATGGTTCCGTTTACCAATGTCATTTCGTTTGGATTTCCATTCGAAACACCGGGATAAATATCTTTTACCATCACCGTTCCTGCTGTTGTCCCATCGCTTTTCCATAGTTCAAACCCTGTTGCATCAGTTTTGGCAGTAAAATAAAACGTCCCATTTACAAGGAGAATTTTCGGTGCATTATCTACAGAGTTTCCAGTTCCAGGATTTATATCTTTTACCAACATTGTTCCTGACTCCGTGCCATCGCTTTTCCATAATTCGGTTCCATGCATGCAATCATCTGCAAAAAAGTATAATGCTCCATTGAAAACAAACATAGATTTGATAGGATTTGTATTGCATGGATTGATGTCTTTTAGCATCACTGTTCCAGCATCTGTCCCATCGGTCTTCCATAATTCATGTCCGCTACCGCCATTATTAGCTACGAAATACG
>CAZCKF010000472.1:0-2978 GCA_964499155.1 uncultured Chitinophagaceae bacterium | reverse complement strand
CACCAATGGGAACTAATGCCCGGCGATCATTTAAGACATATAATTCTGTATTGTCAATGGGTTTGCCAATAGGAGGTAAAGGAGATGATATCGAATGCGCGTCAATAGTATAACTGCTTACCACATGCGCTTCCGTAGGTCCATACTGGTTGATGAGACGGATATTGTTTTTATTCACAAACGCCTGAATGTCTTCGGTCAGCTTCAGCTGTTCTCCTGCTACAATGACTTCTTCCATAGAAAGGGAAGCATCGGGAAGCGAAAGAACATACTCTGCTAAATTCTTTAAAACGATATAAGGAATAAATAAATGAGTAATGCGGTGTTTACCCAGGTCTTCTATCATTTTGTCAGTGTCCCGACGATTGTCTTCACTGATAAGATACAAAGTACTTCCAAAACAAAGGGTTGAAAAAATTTCCTGGAAACTCACATCAAAATTCAAACTGGCAAATTGTAAAACGCGCCTGCTTTTATTTTGAAATTGTTTTTGTTGCCAGATCAATAAATTCACTAATCCGCCACCTGCCATTCTCACTCCCTTGGGCTTGCCGGTTGATCCGGAAGTATAAATCACATAAGCAAGATGATGAGGCTGGACAACAGTTTGTAAATTGTCTGTTGGTTGAGTGCCGATAGTCGACCAATCTGTGTCCAGTTCAATGACCTCAACACCTGCTGAGACTTGTAATTTTGAACGGCTCTCTTTGCTGCTGACTACTATGACTGCTCCTGTATCTGCAAGCATATAGCTAATTCGTTCTTGCGGATACTCAGGATCAATGGGCACATAAGCAGCTCCCGCTTTCAAAATGCCCATTATCCCCACTACCATCTCCAGGCTACGTTCTATACAGACAGGCACCAGCGTTTCTTCCTTTACTCCTTTACTCTTTAGGTAATGGGCCAACTGGTTAGCTTTTTCATTGAGTTCTTTATAGGTTAATTGTTCCTCTGCAATCACAACCGCTAAAGCTTCAGGCGTCTTTGCTGCCTGCTCCTCAAACAGGCCTATGATGCTCTTATCTTTGGGATAATCAATTTGAGTATCATTGAAGTCTATAAGCAACTGTTTCTCTTCTTCAGAAGTAAGCATAGGCAGGTCGCCTATCTTTTGGTGCGGTGCCCTTACAATAGAAAATAATAACTCTTTGAAATGACTGATTATCCGATTGATCGTTTCCTCATTGTACAGATCCGCGGCATACTCCACTGAACCCTTCAAACCACCAGCAGTTTCAGTTATGAAAAAAGTGAGGTCAAACTTTGCAGTATCATGTGTAAACTTCTCACCCGATAATTGCACTTCCCCTAAACGAAGCGCCTGGACTTCAGGGGTGTTCTGCAGTACCAGCATTACCTGGAAGAGCGGGCTGCGGCTCACATCCCGTTCTCTCACTATCGTCTCTACCACTTTTTCAAATGGTACTTCCTGGTGCTCATAAGCTTCCATCATAGTAACTCGTACCTGTTGCAACAACTCGCTAAACAAAACATCCGGGAGTACCTGGCTGCGCAAAGCCAGGGTGTTCACAAAAAAACCAATAAGGCCTTCTATCTCCTGTTGCGTACGGTTAGCGATGGGACTTCCTATACAGATATCCTGCTGACCACTGTACCGGTGCAGTAATACTTTAAAAGCCGCCAGCAAAGTCATGTATAAAGTAGTGCCCTGCTGCTGGCTTAAGGCATGCAATTGTGCTGACAACCCTTCATCAATACTAAACCCTATTGAAGCACCGCGCGTGCTCCATACCGGCGGACGCTGATGATCCGTTGGTAAATTCAATGCTGTTACCCCTTCCAGCTTTTGCTTCCAGTAACCCAGCTTCTGGTCCAACACCTCGCCCTGCAAATAATTTCTTTGCCAGATCGCATAGTCGGCATATTGTATCGCCAGTGGCGGTAACTTGGTAGGACGGTTTTCTACATAAGCTGCATATAATTCCACCACCTCTTTTACTATAATGGAGATTGACCAGCCATCAGAGGCAATATGATGCACTGTTACCACCAACACATGTTCCTCGTCCCCAAGACTAATCAAAGAAGCACGTGCCATAAAATCCTTTGACAGATCAAAGGGCTCACTAACGAGCCGTCGTATTAACTGTATTAAATCCTTTGAATCTGGCTGGTATGAAGAACCATCAATTATCTGTAATTGCCAGCCTTCTGGGCCTTTGATGGATTGGTGGGCCTGACCTTCCTGCTGTAGAAATACAGTCCTGAGTACCTCATGCCGATTGATAATATTCTTTAATGCATTTACCAGGGCTTCTTTATTTAGCTTCCCCTTAAGCCTTAACACCGACGGCATGTGATACTGTACACTGCCCTCCATCTGATCAATAAACCATAAACGCTCCTGGCTGAAGGATAAGGGAATATGTTCAGGTCTTTCCTGCAATTCAATAGCCGGAAGCAATAATTTCTTCGTTTGTTCCTTAAGGTAACTGGCTAAAGCGGCTATGGTAGGATGTACAAAAAGATCTTTTATAGCAAGTTCTTCCTGCAACTCTTTGCGAATAGCAGAAATTACGCGCATAGCAAGCAGAGAATGTCCACCTAATTCAAAGAAGTTATCATGCACCCCCACTTTTTCTACTCTCAACAATTCCTGCCAGATGGCTGCTAACTTCTCTTCTACTTCATTACGGGGTGCTACATACTGACTACCTAAGAGTTCACCGGCATCAGCGTCAGGTAAGGATTTCTTATCTATCTTTCCATTGGCTGTTACCGGAAGACTTTCCAATTCTACCCACAAGGCAGGAACCATGTATTCGGGTAAGCGGTTTTTTAAATAAGCGATAATCTCTTCCTTGTTAAATGCTCCCTCTGCTGCCACATAGCCTACCAGGCGCTTATTGCCACTGCTGTCTTCTCTGGCCAGCACTACTCCCTGGCGAACCCCTTCATGCTGCTGAAGAATACTTTCTATTTCTCCTAGCTCAATGCGGTAGCCTCTTATCTTT
>CAZCKF010000471.1:0-2979 GCA_964499155.1 uncultured Chitinophagaceae bacterium | reverse complement strand
TTTAATTGAGAAATAAAAGCGATCAAAACAAAAGCAAATTCACCAACCTGGGAAAGACCGAAGCCGAAAACCACATTCTGATCCTTACGCAGATTATATATTTTTCCAATAATAAATAAGACAAGGGCTTTGACAGCAGTAATAACAAGAACGTAAAGAGCAATTTTTACTGGTTGCGCAGCGATGAGTTCAAAATTGATAGAAGCGCCAACTGCAATAAAAAACAAACCGAGTAACAATCCTTTAAAAGGTTCAAGATCACTTTCAAGTTCATGCTTGAACTCACTGTTCGCTAGTACCACACCTGCAAGAAAAGTTCCAAGCGCAGGGCTCAACCCAACCTGCACCATGATGTAAGCAATTGCAGCAATAATTAAAAGCGAGGAAGCGGAAAACAATTCACGTAACCTGGTTTTTGCAACAATTCTAAGAAGGGGAACAACAATGTAGCGGCCGGCAGCGACCACAAATAGAACAGCAAGAAATACCGATAAGGTTTTTACCCAACCTGGAGTTCCGTCAAGTAAAGTTGGGTGTGAAACATCATCCGGATTGCCTCCGGTTGTAACAGCGAGAATGGGTAAGAGTGCAAGTATTGGGATCACGGCAATATCCTGGAATAATAAAACAGCAAATGAATTCCTGCCAGCCTGGGTTTCCATCATTCCCTTTTCTTTCAGCGATTGTAACACCATTGCAGTTGAGGACATGGATAGTGCCATGCTTATTGCAAGTGATGTTTCCCAGCTAAAACCGATTGCAATTCCAATGGCGAATAAAATCATGGAGGTACCAATTACCTGGAGCGTTCCGATGCCCACAATGATCTTTCGCATGCGCCAGAATTTTGCTGGTTCGAGTTCAAGTCCAACAAGGAACAGCATCATCACTACGCCAAATTCTGCGAAGTGCATGATGTCTTCACCAACAAAACCCAGCACGAATGGACCGATGAACATGCCTGCGATCAGGTAACCAAGCACGGATCCCATGCCTAATTTTTTCGCAATGGGAACACACAACACTGCTGCCGCTAGAAAAACAACTGCCTGCAGTAAAAATGCTGAATCCATATTACAGGTTTACTGGTTTTGCAAATTCATTAAGAAAGAATGAAGTCTTCATTGATTCAATATCAAAATCATCAAACAGAAATTTATTCAGAAGAATTCCAAACTCCTTCGCTTTTTCTTCAAGGATCTCATCTGAAAGTTTATGCGTGCCCTGAACTACAAATGGAGGCAGATAGATCATTTTGCATAATAAAGCCGTTTGTTCAAACGGCGCCATGAATTGCCTGATCGTATACCTGTTTCTTCCTTCAGCCTGGTAGGCTTCAGATGCTCCACCCGTAGTCAAAACATTGAAACATATTTTACCTGCAAGTGCTGTCCCACCCGGACCATAGGCCCATTTTAATTCAAGCACAATATCTATCCACTGCTTCATCAGCGGTGGTGCATTGTACCAGTAAAATGGGTGATGCCAGATGATGACATCATGATCGGTCAATAATTTTTTTTCCGCTTCCAGGTCAATATTGAAATCCGGGTAGTGTTCATACAGATCGTGAAAGGTGATATCGTCATGTGTCGGAATGTGTCGCAGCAGCGCTTTGTTTGTTCTGGACTTTTCCAACCGGGGATGTGCGAATAAAATTAAGACGCGAGCCATACAACAATTTACACCGAAAGAGGATTGCGACGATTACACTCAATAAGACGAACGAAATACCAGGTTATTGGTAAATTGAAGTGTTTGGGTTAAAGGTCTTCCAGCTATGCCAGAATTCCTGGTATGCAGGCAAGGGTTTTAGAGAATTTGTGTTAATCCCTTTACCGTTCAGCATGTACAGATTTTGATCTTGTACCAGTGTATCACCTCTTAATAAAAATTTCGATCCTGCAGAACTTATTTCAAATGCAAAAAAACTTTTATTGTCATCTGCCAGAACAAGAAGAATGTCCTTAGGGCCAATTTTATCCTGAATTATTCTTTGTTTTTGTAATTGGTTCCAGTCATATGCTTTTGCATTTTCACCCGCTTTCACACCAACAACCCATGATTTTTTACTCCATGAAGTGGAATCTGTTCCGGTTAGTTTCTTCTTGCTTTTTCCTGTTTCATAATCGCCGGTACTGTCATAAGATTTTAAGAATTTTTCGTCTGCCTGCATAACCAATGAATGCGGATTCAATGCAAGCCACTTTGCAAGGGAAGTTTGAGTACTGAAAACTTCTTTCAACTGCATTCCTTTCAGTTTACCAGCAACAGCTTCACCATTCACTTGTCGCCACCAGCTTTTGGTACTCTCATCTTCAAACATTGCATTGAAGTGATCCATGCCCACAAGCCTGAAAGATTCATGTTTTCCATTTACAATTGGTTCAAAAACCCGTCCCGTTCTGCAAACCGTGCAATATGTGATAAGCATTGGTTTCCCACCAACGGTATCCTGCAATTGGTGATGATAACCCATGAATTGAATAGGGTAAGCGCGTGCATCACCATTAAGTTCAACACCAATAACAAGCCTGCCGCTGTCAACTTTATTCAAATCAGGCTTCACCATCAATTTTGATTCAGGTTGATAAAATATTTTATCGGCAGACATAACAAAATTGGTAATGTAAAAAACCGCTGCTGCCACAACAAGCGGAATGGTAAACAACCATTTTCTCTTTGCCCGTACTTTCAAAAGCGCTGCGACTACCATTAAGCCCAAAACAATGCGAATTATCCATCGCGACCGATGTAAAAAATACGCAGCATCAATACTGTTCATTTCCTGGCTGCCAGGAAGCGGCATGATGAAAAAGACCCTGGCTATTTCAAAAAGGATTAGGCCAATAAGGCCAAACCAAAAAAGAAGTTTCATGTAAGATTGTAGCTTGTAATAGTAAGTTATGTGAATTCAATGAATAAAAAGATTACCACATAGCCACAAAGAAATATAGGACTGTAATATCAGTTTCTGCA
>CAZCKF010000470.1:0-2979 GCA_964499155.1 uncultured Chitinophagaceae bacterium | reverse complement strand
ACCAGTGAAATAGATCTTATCCTTGCCGTTGTGCTGGGGAATATGAAATTTTTTCCGGAAAGATTTTAAAGTGTCGGCATCATCAAGCTTTCTTGCGAAATCTCGTGTATTCTCAAAATTCATTCTAATCAATTGTTGCAATTACTTTTAATTCGATTGCGATGGGCGTTGGTAAACTTTTTACTTCAACAGTCGTCCTGCAGGCATTGATTCCGCCAAAATATTCTCCATAAATTTTATTATAAACTGGAAAATCCTTTTGCATGTTTGTCAGGAATACGGTCACATCAACAATTTTATTCCAGTTGCTGCCAGCAGATTCCAATACAGCCTTCACATTCGCAAATACCTGGTGGCATTCAGCTTCAATATCATATCCGATGATTTTGCCGTGAGAATCCTGCTGCAAACCAGGAATGATATTTTCCTTATTGCGGGAACCAATGCCAGATAGAAAAAGCAGGTTGCCGACCCTGCGTGCATGAGGATAGGCACCGAGAGGTGGAGCGGCATTTTCGGAATGTACTATATCGGTCATGAATACAATTTGTTTATGGCTTCTTGTTTCTGGTTTCTCGTTGTTCCGCCTGATCGAAATTTTATCCCATTGATTTTTTGTTGGCAGAAGTTTGTGACTGCTAACAAAGTGCTACATGTCTAAAATTCCACGCAGACGTTTTTGACTTCGGTGAAAAATCGCAATGCTTCCCAGCCGCCTTCCCTGCCAACGCCGGAATTTTTCATTCCACCGAAAGGTGTTCGCAGATCGCGCAACAACCAGCAGTTTACCCAAATGATTCCACTCTCCACTTTAGCTGCTACTCGATTAGCTTTCGATATATCCTGAGTCCAGATCGTTGCGGCGAGACCATAATGTCCTTCATTTGCCAAAGCCAGTGCTTCTTCTTCTGTTTTAAAAGATTGTAATGTTACCACGGGTCCAAATATCTCTTCCATATTTGTTTCGCATGACGGGCCCAGGCCTTCAATAACTGTTGGTTCTATAAAAAAACCATTTGCACAACGTCCCTTCATTTTCACAGCATTGCCACCACATAAAATTTTGCCACCCTCACTTTTCGCTCTTTCAATGCATCCCATTATTTTATCAAAATGCATTTTACTTACCACCGCTCCCTGTGTTACACCCTCCTCCATTGGATCTCCAACCTGCATTTCTTTTGTCCTGGCAACAAATTCATCCTTGAATTTATTATACACCGATTCTTCAATCAATATCCTGCTGCCGCATAAACATATTTGTCCCTGGTTGCTGAAGGATGATTGCAAAGAAGTCTTCATCATTTTTACCCAATTACAATCTGCAAAAATGATATTTGGGTTTTTGCCCCCCAGCTCAAGTGATAACTTCTTAAACATCGGCGATGCAATTGAAGAAATACGCGCTCCTGCCCTGGTGCTTCCTGTAAAAGAGATTGCTTTGATATCCGGATGTGAAACGAGCGCCTCACCTGTTTTGGGACCTGTTCCATGAATAATATTCAACACACCACCAGGCAAACCCGCCTGTTTACAAATCCTGGAAAGCAGGAAGGCTGTTGCAGGAGTTACCTCCGACGGTTTTGCAACTACACAGTTACCAGCGGCAAGTGCTGGTGCAATTTTCCAGGTAAATAAATACAGTGGCAAATTCCAGGGAGAAATACAGGCAACGATTCCTATTGGCTGACGCAAAGTATAATTTACTGCACGCCCTTCCATTGAATGACTTTCGGATGCAAAATGCATGATACCCGTAGCAAAAAAACGAAAGTTTGCAGAGGCACGAGGTATATCCACATTTTTACTCAACCAAAGTGGTTTGCCATTATCGTTGGTTTCTGCATTGGCAAGTTCTTCGAGATTAGCATCAATCAGGTCAGCAATCTTATTTAATAATTGAAATCGATGTTCGGCCGGCGTGGCTGACCAATCGGCAAAAGCTTTTTTCGCAGCTTTTACGGCAATATCCACATCGCGATGATCGCTGTCAGGTGTTTGGGAATACACTTCACCGGTAGCGGGATTAATATTGTCAATGAATTTTCCACTCAGCGGACCAATTAAATTTCCGCCGATGTAATTTTCTAAATGGTATGGAATGGTTGTTTCCATCAGATTGTTCCAGTCCTCCCACCATCTACCGGAATGCTCGTTCCATTAATATAGGAGGCAGCGGGTGATGCAAGAAAGGCCGCAAGCGCTGCAATTTCGGAAGGCTCAGCAAATCGCTTCATGGGTATCTCACTCATCATTTGCTGTTCTACCTCTGTATCTTCCACTCCTTTTTTCCCTGCATTTGCATGAATGATATTTTCAAGTCGTTTTGTTCGCGTTGCACCAGGCAATACATTGTTAACGGTAATATTATATTGTCCCAGTTCATTCGACATTGATTTAGCCCACGATGCCACAGCGCCCCTGATGGTATTTGACACGCCGAGATTTTTTAATGGAATTTTTACCGAAGTTGAAATGACATTAACGATCCTGCCATATCCAGCTTCTTTCATGCAAGGTATAACCGCCTTAGTTAAAATATGATTACACACGAGGTGCTGGTTGAAGGCCTGCACAAAATCCAGTTCTCTCGCTTCAGATGCTGGACCTGCAGGAGGTCCCCCTGTGTTATTAATTAGTATATGGATCTGAGTATGCGAAACAATTTCAGTAATTACCTCACGTACCTGGTCGGGAACCGAAAAATCTGCCACATGAAAACTGTGTTGCTGACGCAAAGTAGTATCGAGCATTGCAACAGACTCCTTTAAACTTTCAGCATTTCGGGCAAGCAGGATACAGTTGGCACCTAAAACAGCCAATTCCTCAGCAATGGCAAATCCAATTCCCTGTGTACTGCCACAGATAACTGCATTGCGTCCCTCGAGAGATAGATTCATGTAACGAACGTAGGAAATAATTTTAGATTTAAGATTTGAGATTTAAGATTTGGTTAAGGACGAATAGTCAATCATAATA
>CAZCKF010000469.1:0-2984 GCA_964499155.1 uncultured Chitinophagaceae bacterium | reverse complement strand
CAAAGTTTCTTTTACACAGAGAAAAATGTTGCGTCTTTTATCTCCCGATATGTCTTTTGGATCAACAGTGCGTGGAGCATTCACTTTACATGTAATAGGGGTGCCATCGAAATATTCGAGTGAATAAGCCCGGATATAAGAAATTAAATTGTCAAGCGTATCATTGCCACTGTTCATGCTCCAGATGATCGCATTCATTTTATTCAGCAGGTCATTTGCTGAAGTAGATATTTTTGAAATTTCATTTGGCGTTCCCTCTTTCATTTTATTTTTTGCAATCTCACTCATCAACCTGATCGCAGTCATGCCTGCGCCAAGTTCATCGTGCATATCTGCAGAGATTCGATTTCTTTCTTCTTGTTGAGCTTTGTACACTGCAATCTCTTTTTCATATTCTTTCATTTGGTTTTCTGCTTTCAGCCGTTCACGTTCTCTTGTCTGGGTAATGATCTGCCTCTTATTTTTAAAGCTTAGTGCCATTAAAAAAAAGACAAGTTCGAGAACAAGTCCCGCTTCATAATAGAAAAGCGATGCATTGAAGAGGTCTGGGAACTGCCTGAAGTTTGGGTTAATAATAATGATGGCCTGCGAAATCAAAGAGAAAACGAACAGAGCCAAATTTCCCCATATCAGGTATCGAAGTAGCCGGTCATTCCATTTTTTCGCTGTGTATCCTATGAATATGATCATCATTACCAACAACAATAATTTGGTAACCGTTTCAATTCCATATTGTGCAGAATAATCACTGGTGAAAAAATGAAAAACAGTAAAACCAAGTAGAGCGATGCTGATTAATCCAATTCCATAATTATAGAGTTTGTCAAGGAACCGGAAATTGTGTTTAGTATCCAGGAACTTTTTCATGAAAAACATATAACACATAATTCCAAGGCCCTGCATAATAAAATCCAGATAACTTTCAAGGAAATAGCCTGTTTGATTTGCCTGTTGGTTGTATAGCATTTTCGTAAACAACATGAGTCCCAGGAAAAATGCATAACCTGAATAATATAAAAATTCCCGATTTCCACCCTGAACATAGGTTGCCCATGAATAGAGTATCATCATCAGCAACAATCCACAAAAAACAAAAGTGACTACTTCAAGATCATTTTGCGCATGATTGAGTTGAGTATTGAAAGAATCCAGGACTAAGGGACTCACTAATCTTGGGTGAAGTTTATTCGTATAGGTTTTAATAAATTTTATGACGGCTACAATGGTTGCCGTATCGCGCGGAGCAACTTCAAAATATTTGTAACCAAGGCTATCACGAATGGATGGTCTGCGTACAGGCAGTCGGATCATTCGATCACCTTCCTGTTTGTATAAATCTATCCTGCTGGCAAAAAAACCCGGGAAAAAATAACTTCCTGAAACAGTATCTGCAGTATTTTTTACATGAAATTTCACAACAAAAATATCAGGCACTTTCTCGGGTGGTATCTCTTTTTTAAAACTGCTGTCAACTTTAAAATCTGCGGAAGCAAAACTTTTACTTTTAGCAAAAAGTCGTGCATCCATTGTTGCTACCTCCAAATGCGGACCAGTTAACCGAATGGGTTGTGTAGATGTAATATCAAAATACTCCTGCGCAGAAGAGATTGATGATATGCATGCAAGAAGTATTAAAAAAACAAACCGGTAAACGCAGGCACCTGCCATGATTGAGTTTTGGTCGATATAAAAATAATATTTCATAGTGGCTTCAACGAATGCTGCCCATACAACTTACCGGTTATAATTGACGTTAATTAGTAACGATTAGCGCTTATTGGGTCAATTAGCACTAAATAGAGTCCATTAGCGTATTATCTTTGAACCCATGGCTAACAAGCTGAAAAAGAAATCCATAACACCAACATCGAAAAAAGGAAAAAAATCCGGTACCGGTACTCTGAAAGCTGATAAGGAAGAAAAGATTGACCTTAAGATTATAGCCCGTGACGAGAGAACCTGGAAAATAATTGGTTCCCTGTCATTATTGGTTTCCATCTTCCTCGGTATTTCTTTTATTTCTTACTTTTTTACCTGGCAGGAAGACCAGGACAAGGTTTTTCGCGGTACTGCCTTCCTTTTCGATGACGAAGTGCAGGTTTCAAACCTGTTGGGCAGACTCGGTGCATTTATTTCGCATTTTTTTATTTACAAAGGATTTGGAATAGCATCCTTTCTCATTTGTACTTTCTTTTTTGTGGTGGGAGTAAATCTTTTGTTGGCGCGTAAAGTATTTTCACTGCGCAACAATCTTCCGTATGTAACCATCGGAATGCTGGTGATCTGTGTCATGCTCGCTTTTTTTGCAGGAAACAGCGCATTTCCCTATGGGGGAAGTGTTGGTGTAAAGGGTAGCGACTGGATGGTAAAATTTCTCGGTAATTTTGGAACAGGTGCTGTGTTGTTTGTTGTTTTTTTCGCTTACATCATTTGGCAATTCAATCCTGCATTTAAACTCCCTGAAAAGAAAAAAACAGCGGATCAAAATGAAATTGAAACTCAAACTGAAATAGTAGCTGAAGAAGGCCTTGATATGGAGAAAGGCAACGCCTTGAAAAATGGTGGTAGTGATTTTTCGGTCCAACAATTCGATCCAGGTGAACCCGAATTAGAGTTAATTGAAAAGCATGATGTTCAGGAACCTGTTGCCAATGAAATTGTTCACGACATCATGCACGATCATGATATTCAACAGGAGGAATCTTTTCCAGAACCCGTCATAAAGCGTGAAGAAAAAAAATCGGCTGCTGATCTTGAGCTCGAAATAAAAACATTTGAAGAAACGGCGGAAGAAAAAACCTATTCAGACCTGCCTCCTTATGAACCAACACTTGATCTGCGTGATTATAAATATCCTTCTCTTGAATTGCTGGAATTACATGGAAGCGAAAGAATCATACAGGATCCTGCGGAGCTGGAAATGAATAAAAACCAGATCATCAATACACTGATGCCGGCGCAGAACTTTTATCTCGTGCTGCATC
>CAZCKF010000468.1:0-3001 GCA_964499155.1 uncultured Chitinophagaceae bacterium | reverse complement strand
TCTGGACACAGGGGTAATCTGAATCAAGTTCCGCATGGTTCCCAACCATTTATAAAACAAATCAAAAAACTACGCAGGAACTTACAGTTACAGTAGATAATAAATATGTAACTCTTTCAAATGGTGCTTTAGTTTCTTCCAAAAAAAATGCAGACGGTACGCGTTCTGATTATTGGAAAATGGATTTGCCACATGCACCATACCTGTTTTTTCTTGGCGTTGGTGAATATGCAGTGGTGAAAGATAAGTGGAAGGGAAAAGAAGTGAACTATTATGTAGAAAAAGAATATGCTCCTGTTGCCAAAAAAATATTTGGAAACACTCCGGAAATGATGACATTTTTCTCAAAGATCACAGGCGTTGAATATCCATGGATTAAATATTCACAGATCACCGGGCGTGATTATGTAGCCGGTGCAATGGAAAATACAACAGCTACCATTCACCAGGAAGGAGCACAGCAAGATGCACGTGAATTGCTGGATGGGAATCATTGGGAATCCACGATTGCACACGAACTGTTTCACCAGTGGTTTGGTGACTATGTTACAACTGAAAGCTGGAGCAACCTCACACTCAACGAATCATTCGCTAACTATAGTGAATATCTCTGGGATGAATATAAATATGGCAAGGATGCAGCAGACGATCATCACTTTTCGGACATGCAGGGATACCTGATGAGCGGCAGCGAAAAGAAAGATCTTGTTCGATTTGAGTATGAAGACAAGGAAGATATGTTCGATGCAGTGAGCTACAATAAAGGTGGTCGCATCCTGAACATGTTGCGTAATCATATTGGTGACAGTGCCTTTTTTAAAGCGCTTAATGTATATCTCACCACAAATAAATTCAAAGCGGCCGAAGCACATCAATTGCGTCTTGCATTTGAAGAAGTAACAGGTCGTGACCTGAACTGGTTCTTCAACCAATGGTATTTTGGAAGTGGCCATCCAAAGCTTGACATCAATTACAGTTACGATGATGCTGCAAAACAGGCAAGAGTAATTGTAAAACAGGACACAAACAAGATCTTCAGGCTCCCGGTTGCAATTGATGTATACAATGGTGCGAACAAAACCCGTCACCAGGTTTGGGCACAACGTGCAATCGATACTTTCTATTTTGCTTCTTCAGCAAAACCTGATCTTGTAAATTTTGATGCTGATAAAGTTTTACTCGCGACAAAAAGAGAGAATAAAACTTTCGAAGAATATGTTCATCAATATAAACACGCGCCTCAGTATCTCGACAGGCGTGAAGCAATTGACAACATTGCAAGAAAGCAGGATGATCAGCGTGCAGTAGATGTTTTGAAACTTGCACTTCGCGATAAATATCATGGCCTGCGTTCTTACACAGTGAATAAATTAGACCTGAAAAAAGAAAATGTAAAATCTGCAGTTGAACCAATCCTTGTCGACCTGGCAAAGAATGATCCTTACAGAACAGTGAAAGCGGTTGCAATTGGCAAATTGGGTGATTATAAAAAACCAGAATACCGTGCTCTTTTCCAAACTGCAGTGAAAGATTCATCTTATTCAGTAGCAGGACACGCACTTGAAGCACTTGGAAAAATAGACAGCGATGCAGCTTTCACGCAAGCCAAAGCTCTTTTTAATACAGAAACAAAAGGCAGGTTGAGAATGGCTGTTACAAGTTCAGTGGTGAAATATGGTGATGAATCTGTAGCAGATGCCATCATCGGCAATTTCGAAAAAATGCCCATGTCGCAGGCGAAATTTGAAAACCTGCAGGGACTTGCAGAATTTTTACCTAAAGTAAAGAACACAACAAATTTTAAGCGTGGCATTGACGCAATCGCCGAATTCCGCGATGGAATTCCGGAAGCATTCCGCGACCAGGTATTGCCTTATATCAATGGTATGATACTTACAGGAATTGCGAGGAAAGTTGAAAGCAATAAGGAGCATGTGGATTATGTGAAGAGCAAGCTGCCGGAGGCGGATAAAAAGGGATTCTAAGAAGCCGGTAGGGTATTGCAAGCGAAGTTCATTTTAAGTATTTCTTTGTAAAAGGTGAGTAGTGAGTGGTGAGTAGTGAATGGTGAATAGTGAATAGTGAATGCCGTTCTACTGGTCTCGAAGATTAATTTATTTCGAAAAAGAATTTTTTGATAATTCAGGTAGAATGATTTCCAGGTACCTGTAGTAAGCGATTCACTATTCACCTTTCACCATTCACATTAAAAGAAAAGAGCCACATCAATGCAGCTCTTTTCTTTTTTATATAAATAGTCTAACTCGCAGGTTCTTTACCATTTTCCGCCAGCACCACCTCCACCAAATCCTCCACCGCCAAATCCGCCGAAGCCGCCGCCACCTCCACCAAAACCTCCGCCTCCACCACCACCAAATATTCCTCCACCCATTGGGAAAATGATTGGCCCTCTCATACCCCTGTAACCTCTTCGTGACATCATACCACCACGACCGCCACCACCCCCAGCGCGTCGAAAGACGATCCACAAAATGATAAGCATCATAATGATTCGTCCGATGCTGATACCACCTTTTCTATCGCCTGTTCTCGATTTATATCCTTCCGGTGCAGTGTATTCACCAGATGCAGCACGGATCAGCGCATCGGTTGTCATGTCGAATGCGCGGTAATAATTTCCGCTTTTCAGATTTTCTATCAGATATGCTTCAGTAATTTCTTTAGATGTATAATCTGTTATGGCACCTTCCAATCCATAACCTACTGCTATAAACGCATCCCGATCTCCTGCAGCTCCCCCAGTTGATACAAGAATTACCACGCCATTGTTAAAATTCTTTGTACCCACACCCCACTTACGTCCAAGTGCAATTGCATAATCATCTGCATTGTATCCCTGTAGATCTTTTACGGTGACGACCGCCAACTGATTGGATGTTGTATCGTTATATGATTTTAATTTTTCTTCAAGAGCATGCACTTGTTCCGGAGTAAGCAATCCGGCAAGGTCATTGACCAGACGTGGCGGATTGGGTGCAGG
>CAZCKF010000467.1:0-3003 GCA_964499155.1 uncultured Chitinophagaceae bacterium | reverse complement strand
AGATATACAGCAATTATTGTGGGCGATTATTGCAAGAACAAAATTTGAAGATCTCCAGAACAAATTAAAAGTTGTTGCTGGTTTGTTGTTGACAGGAAAACAAATTCTCGAATTGCAGGGCGGAGTCATGGGAATTATTCCTGATCCACTCTTGCAAAAAGGAATTGCTGAATTGCCACAGCCTGTACAGACTGTAATAGAGGCAGAAAATAAATTGCGTAAAATGCTCACGAGTGCAAGTGCAACGTATGAAGAAATGGAAGCAGTTGCTGTACTCGCAGGCATTGCTGGAATTGGACCAGGTTCAAGGGAAGTACCAATGGGCCGTTGGAGTCTGCATCCTGACGGGTATTATGTTCGCTACCTTCCGCAAGGATATTCATATACAGTTGTTCAGGTTTGGGTACCCAATGGTTCACCTGCTGTTGGAAAAGAATATGATCCCTCCATGCATATTGCAGTGCCGGGAAATACCGCGAGACAGAGGTTGATACAGAGTGGGAGAGCGAAGGTGCAGTAGCCGATGTTCGATGTGTTTAATAGTGTGAAAAGTGAAAGGTGAAATGTCAACCTTAGTTCGAAACTTTCTTTACTTTTTTAGAGAGTGAATGATAATTTGATGAGTATTCTCCGGGTATTACACTTCGTTATCGATATTAGGAAACCTAACCGTAGTTGAGGTTCACCTTTCACATTTCACTCAAAAAACAAGCTTCACCAACTAAAAAAAACCGTCTGTAATTGAAGTTGACCTTTCACCTTTCACTTTTCACTCGAATAATAAGCTTTACCAACTAAGCAAACCTGGCTCTAATTGAAGTTCACCTTTCACCTTTCACTTTTCACTTAACTATCAGCCGCCCGCATCAATCAAGAATCGGCCTTAACCATCTTGTCACATCATCCAAACTCATTCCCTTTCTCTTTGCATAATCTTCCAGTTGGTCCTTTTCAATTCTGCCAATGCCAAAGTATTGGCTTTGCGGATGAGAGAAATACCAGCCACATACAGAAGAAGCAGGATACATAGCGAGTGATTCTGTCAAAGTGATACCAACGTTTTCGGTTGCTTTCAGTAATTCAAACAATTTATACTTCTCAGTGTGATCAGGGCATGCGGGATATCCAGGTGCCGGCCTGATGCCTACATATTTTTCTTTGATCAGCTCTTCATTTGAAAGTTTTTCATCTTTAACATAACCCCAGAATTCTGTTCTTACTTTTTTATGCAATAATTCAGCAAATGCTTCAGCAAGCCTGTCAGCCAGCGCCTGCAACATGATTTTATTGTAATCGTCGTGTTGCTTTACAAAGTTCTCCAGGTGTTTTTCGATGCCGTGAATGGTTACGGCAAATGCGCCAATGTGGTCATCTTTTTTGGATGATCCATTTTGAGGCTTAACAAAATCGGCAAGACTTAAATTCGGTTGATCAGGTGCTTTTTTAACCTGTTGTCTTAAGAATTCAAGCTGCGCTTGTTGGCCATTGTTACTGACTTCAACAGAATCTGCTCCTGTTGCGGCTGCGGGCCAGAAACCAATAACACCTCTTGCAGTCAGCCAGTTTTCTTTAATTATTTTATCCAGCAATGCATTCGCATCTGCAAAAAGTTTTTTTGCTTCAACGCCTTTATCGGGATCATTTAAAATTTCAGGGTATCGGCCTCCCATTTCCCAGGCAATAAAGAAAGGTGCCCAGTCAATAAATTCACGGATCTCTGCAATTGGATAATTATCAAAAACGCGTGTCCCGGTAAATGAAGGAGTGGGAGGTGTATATTTTTCCCAGTCAATTTTTACACGTTTTGCAGTTGCTTCAGCATAGGGAATGTATTGTTTAACGGGTTTTTTGTTTGCAAAATCGTCTGCAAGTTTTTTGTATTCTTTGTTTGTTGTGGCAATGAAATTTTCTTTCTGTTCACGGGACAAAAGATTTCCAGCAACTGTTACACTTCGGGAGGCATCAAGAACATGCACAACACCATTGCCGTACTGTGGTGCAATTTTAACGGCGGTATGTATTCGTGAAGTAGTAGCGCCTCCGATCAACAAGGGCTGTTTCATATTTCGACGCGTCATCTCGTGCGCAACGTGAACCATTTCATCCAGTGACGGAGTAATCAGGCCACTCAGGCCGATGATGTCAACTTTCTCCTTTTCCGCAGTGTCAAGGATCTTGTCAGTTGGAACCATTACACCAAGGTCAATTACTTCGTAACCATTGCAACCCAGTACCACACCCACAATATTTTTCCCAATATCATGAACATCTCCCTTTACTGTCGCTAGAAGAATTTTTGCAGCACCACCCTGTTTTGCAAGCGGGTTATTTTTTTTCTCCTCTTCAATAAATGGGAAAAGGTATGCAACACTTTTCTTCATTACCCGAGCGCTCTTCACCACTTGGGGTAAAAACATTTTACCACTGCCGAACAGATCTCCCACCACGTCCATTCCTGCCATCAATGGGCCTTCAATTACTTCAAGTGGTTTGGGATATTTCTGTCTTGCCTCTTCCGTATCCTGGTCAATGTAATCTGTAATTCCATTGACGAGCGCATGTTTCAATCGTTCTTCAACCGTATTGTTTCTCCAGGCTTCGTCTTTTACTTCAACCTTTCCTTTTCCTTTAACGGTTTCAGCAAACTGGATCAATTTTTCAGTGGCTTCATTGTTATCATTATTCCTGTTGAGTATAACATCTTCACAAAGATTTTTAAGCCCTTCTTCTATCTGATCATATACAACAAGCTGACCTGCATTTACAATGCCCATATCCATTCCAGCACGTATGGCATGGAATAGAAATACAGAATGCATGGCTTCGCGTACGTGATCATTACCGCGAAATGAAAATGAAAGATTACTTACACCACCACTCACCTTAACAAGTGGCATTCTTTGCTTGATGATTTTTGTCGCTTCAATAAAATCAACAGCGTAGTTGTTGTGCTCCTCAAGTCCTGTTGCAATTGCAAAAATGTTTGGATCAAAAATGATGTCC
>CAZCKF010000466.1:0-3005 GCA_964499155.1 uncultured Chitinophagaceae bacterium | reverse complement strand
TTTGCATTTGTCTGCATTAAATCTGTTCTTCCAAATAATAAATACAATCGCCTGCTGACTGATTTCAATCCAAACCCAGTACCAGCGATCGACTTGCTTGTTGAGCGATCATAGGGATTTTCAACACTAATCTCGAGATAGCCATTCTTTCCATAAGAACTTATGCGTATAGAAGCGTCGCCGGTAGTGTCATACAAACCGTATTTAATGGCATTTTCTACCAATGGTTGAGCAATCATGGAAGGCGCAAGCATGGATATAGTTTCTTCTGCAATATTAAATTCAACCTTCAACCTGTGACCAAATCTTACTTCTTCGATCGACATATATAGCTTCAACTGGTTTAATTCATCTGCAAATGGGATCATTGAATGATCTTCCTGTTTTAAAGTACCGCGCAAAAAATCTGACAGGTGCATGATCATGTTTCTTGCTTCATCCGGATTTCTTTTTACCAGGGCACTGATTGAATTAAGACTATTGAATAAAAAATGCGGTTGCAGTTGCTGTCGAAGCTTGAACAATTCAGCCTCACGCGCAATGCGGGCGGTTTCTTCCTGCCTCTTTTGATTCAACTGGTCTTCTTTCAAACGATACCAGAACATATTTACAATTGCAACCCAGCTTACGATCAGGAATGTGATCCAGAATCTTGTCAGTAGAGAATTCGTAAAAAAAGTTTTGTATTGTTCATCTCCAAAACCAAGTCCAGGTAAGATCAATTGCAACAATGTGTGCCAGGTTCCAGCTACAAAAAGCGACCATGCAATGATCACAGCATACCGGTTCTTTTCCGGTACATAGAATCGCATCACCCGAATCATCATCCAGCAAAAAGCGGCGAGTAAAAGATTGCTGATTGCGCTGTCCCACAATGCAACATGAAGCGGGTGACCAAAAGAATACAGGATGTAGACATGAATCAGGATGAGCCCAAGCAAACCTGCAGCAAACAAAATATTATTATTATTTCCTGATTTTTTCCTCAAGACATTTCACTTTGGTATGTCTCTAATATATGCGTTGCTTTAAGATGAACTACCCGGGTGAATTCTTCCGGTTCATTTGTTTCAGAGATCCTGCTATACAATTCAGCACCATCAATCAGCATCGATACCTGGTGTAACTCAGATACATTAATAAATTTCCACTGGACAAGTTGTTTATCGTTGTTTACAAATACCTCTGCTTCACTTTCTCCGATCAATAATGCTTTTTGCATTGCATCAAGATAATTCGCAGCATGGATCAACCTAAGTTGTTCATCAAATTGTGCTGTATGTTCTCCAGAACCACAAACGATCCTGTAAACAATTTTCGCAAGATACCAGTTCATACCAGTTGCTTTATCGATTAGTGATTTCGATTCCACCAAAAACTGCAGTGCCATCGAGTATGAGGACTTTATTCGGATCGGGGATCACATTTTTATCTCTCTTGTCTTCAATTCCACCAAACACTGCAGCCGCTTCAGACCTTACTTCCCAATTGGTGGGTATAACCAGTTTTGTTCCGCCAAAAACAGAAACCACTTCAAGTTTGATCGGACCCGTAAAATCCGCCTGTAACAAATTAATTTCTGATCCGCCAAAAACAGACACCACTTCGCCGCCCCGAAAATCTTTTGATAAGACCTGTTTCTGCACAACACCAAAAACTGCAGCAACATCGAGCAACTCAGAGGTACTCTCATCAGCAATAACCGCTGGTTTTATTTTTTTTGAATTTTTCCCCGAGCGCAATATGATGTACAAGCCTGCTCCAATTATTACTGTTGGCCATATATAATTGTACAATGATGGTACCAGGTCATCAACAAGGAAAATGGCACCAATGCCTGCAACGATCAGCCATCCGAAATCTTTGAAATTATTTTTTGCACCGATAAAAAACCCAATCGCGATCAGCATCATTTCCCAACCAAATAGCCAGCCAGGAAGCTTCACACCCATTTGTCTCGCCAGTAGTAATATGCCAGCGCCAACGACGATCATTCCTGCAAGCATGTTGCCCATATTGCGCGATTTTATTTCTTCTTTGAATTCCATCTGGTTCATATTTAGTGGTAAAACTAGCCGGCATATTTTCATAAGTCAACAACATATCAGCATGTAAGACTGAATTGCCGGTAAATAACGGGAAAAAGTCGGTGAAAAATTCTCTTCTGAATCAGGATTACAAAAAAGCCTCCCTAATAAGCTTCTTTAATTTCGAATAATTGTCAGAATCCCTGGATTGGAAAGAATGATATAAGATTTTGTTATCGCGGACCAGGATATAAAGCGGAATGGCGGTAATATTAAACTGCCTTGCAATTTTACTTTCTTTCCATGGTTTGTTTTCAGAAATATTAATCCATGGCAACTTGAATTTAGAAATATCCAAAATCCATTTTTCTGTTTTTTCATCAAGGTTGACATACAATATTTCGAATCCGTTTGACTGATGAGCGCTGTACCATTCTTTCAACATCGGGTAATTTTCCTTACAAGGTCCACACCATGTGGCCCCAAATGCGAGCAAATATGTTTTCTGAGATAAATTTTTGTTAGAGTAAAGTTTGTTATCAGGAAGAAAGGCTGACAATTCAGGAATCGTATTTCCAGGCTTTAAAGCATTTTCACGTGATAGTTTCTGAAACAATTCTTCCCCAAGTGCCGATGATTTTAAGTGGTTATTGAATGAATGAAAAATTTGTAATAAACTGTCTGAATTTAACGAGAGCTTACCTGTTTGTTTATAAAGAGCTATTAGGCTATAATAGTTTTCAGAGCTCCGATTAATAATATCTAATTCCTTTTTTGTTAGTTCCGCACGTCTCTCAGCTGATAGTTCAAGTATGTTTTTGTTCTCTTTTGAAGGTGTTGAATATTTCTGATAATATGAATTACCTAATTTTTCAATCGGCCTGAATACTTCTTCAGACTTGTTATCCACAAAGCTGTACGAAAGAAAATTTTTATACAGTGGCCATTTTGGTGGTAATGGTTTTATGGCAATGCGGT
>CAZCKF010000465.1:0-3005 GCA_964499155.1 uncultured Chitinophagaceae bacterium | reverse complement strand
CAGGTTCACATTGCCTTTACTGTCTATGGTAGATGCAAAACAAATAGGCCGTGGAGCTATTACGTGCTGTAAATAGTATTGTTTCTCTGGAGTAGGGAGCTTATCAAGATCAAAAATCATCAGTTGAGTTTTCTATAACCATTTGACCGTCCAAATTTACCTCTCGTCAATTGGAAACTTCGGGGTGTAACAAAATAAACTGTACTTCGTTTTACGAAGACTTTCGTTTATCTTTAAAAATATATTAAACCAGGAACCATGAAAAGATTTTGTCTACCTCTCCTGATGATGACCGGGACATTTGCCGGATTCGCCCAGGAAAAGAAAAAAGTTGAAGGAAGCGGTAATGTTATTACACGTGATGTAACAGTTAGTCCATTTACTGACCTCCAGGTTGGTGGAGTGTTCAGTGTTTCACTCACACAGGGTGATAAGGAAAGCGTGCGGATTGAAGCAGAGGACAACCTGCAGGAATTCGTAGAAGTAAAAAATGAAGGCTCAAAGCTTGTTCTTTCTTCCAAGAAAAATGCAGACTACACTACCAAGAAGGGGATAAAAGTATATGTGACTTTCAAATCCCTGAAGAACATGGATCTGAATGCTGTTGGAAGTATTTCTTCTACAGAATCGCTCAGTTTTGGTGATCTCAAAGTAAGGAACAGCAGTGTTGGTTCACTTGACCTGAAACTTTCAGTAACGAATATTGATGTGCAGAATAACAGTGTTGGATCAGTGAAGCTGGAAGGAAAGGCAAATCGTGCTGTGATTGTAAACAATGGCGTTGGAAGCATCAAAGCATCTGATTTCGTAGTTCAGGATCTGGACATCGACAACCAGGGCGTGGGATCAGCAGAAGTGAATGCTGCAAAAACAATTTCAGTAAAAGATAGTTTCCTTGGTAAAGTAAAGAACCACGGCTCTGCAACGGTTAAAAAGAAGGTGACAATATAAAAGCGAATGCTAACTTATGATGAGGGCTCCTGCAAAGGGGCCTTTTTCCTTTTCAGTATGCTCCAGTCTGTATCCTCTGCAATTATTGTATTTTTTAAAATTCCGAGTTCATCAATTTCCAACTCGACAACATCTCCATCTTTTAACCACTGTTCTGAATAATTCGGGTTATTCAATTTGCCAGTTCCATTTAGTTCAAGAAAACATCCTGTTCCAACAGTACCGCTGCCGATCACATCACCCGGATAAAGATCAACGCCATATGAAGCACGTTCAATAATTTCCGCAAATGTCCAGTCCATATCTGAAAGATTTCCTTCACTCACCTGGACTCCATTTACCCTGCATACCATTTTTAAATTCCAGTTCAATCCGACATGTCCTTCTTTGGGTGCCACTTCAAAATCTGTCAAATCATCAAGCGTCAATAACCAGGGACCAATCGTTGTTGCAAAATCTTTTCCTTTTGCAGGGCCAAGATTTAAAAGCATTTCTTCCATCTGCAATCTTCTTGCACTAAAATCATTCATGATCATCAGTCCTCCAATGTATTCATCCGCCTCTTCTGCTTTTATATTTCTTCCGTGTTTGCAGATCACAATCGCTGCTTCAAGTTCAAAATCCAGTTTTTCAAAATGATCAGGCATGCAGCGAACATCGCCCGGACCTGCAATGCTTATGTGATTGGTAAAATAAAAGATCGGGTACTGGTCAAATTCAGGGATCATGTCAACCTTCCTGTTCCTGCGTGCAGATGCAACGTGCTGTCGAAATGCATAACCATCACGACATGAAGATGGATATGGAATTGGAGCAATTAATTGTAGCTGCTCAATCGGGACACCTTTTGAACTTGTTCGATCTCCTTCTTTCAACATTAATTCACCAGCCTGCGCCACGGGAAATGCATCTTCCCAATAATTCAGAAACATACTCATGGTATTTGGAAGATCCGGGTGAAGTACTTCCATATCATACACAAGGTCATTGATTAAAATGCCGAGCTGTTCGTGAGTGTCTTTTATGTAGGAGACGAGTTTCATATTTCCGAAATTAAGTTAAATACTATGTAAAGGCTTCAGGCTTCAGGCATCAGGCTTCTAGCGAGGGGTAAAGCAAAAATTAATGGATGATATCGAGTTTGCGAGAAGGCTAACGAGAAACCAGAAACGAGAAACCAGAAACAACACTTCGGAAACTTGCGTAATTTCCATCTATGCGCTATTTCGTGATCCTTATATTACCTGTTCTACTTTCAATTACACCACTTGCTGAAAATAATGCATGGATTCGCATCAATCAATTAGGTTATACACCGGAAGGAGTGAAAGTTGCGGTCTGGTGCAGTAAAGAGCCGACAGCGATAAAAACATTTCAACTGATCGATGCAGAAACAAAAAAAATTGCGTTCTCAGGATCGGCAGGAAAAGCATTTGGTAAGTATGGACCTTTTACACAAACTCATCGACTAGATTTCACAAAATTTAGAAAGCCCGGAAAATATTATTTGCAAAGTGGCGGGGCTAAATCACCTGAATTTGAAATTGGAGAAAACGTTTATAATGGAGCAGCAGATTTTTGCATGCGATATATGCGACAACAGCGAACCTATTTTAATCCATTTTTAAAAGACAGTTGTCATACACAGGATGCATATACGCTATACGCTGGGAAAGCAGGATTGAAGGACAGTACACGGATTGATGTTGCAGGTGGATGGCATGATGCAAGTGATTACCTGCAGTATGTGACAACTTCTGCAAACGCAACATATCATTTGCTGATGGCGTATCGTGATTTTAAAAATGTATTTACAGATAAACACCAGGCAAACGGACTGGATGGAAGCAACGGTATTGAAGATGTACTGGATGAAGCAAAATGGGGGCTTGATTGGTTGTCGAAAATGCATCCCACACCTGATCTCATGTTCAATCAGATTGCAGATGACCGCGATCACATGGGCATGCGCATACCGAAAGAAGATTCGTTTTATGGAAGAGGATATGAGCGACCAGTTTATTTTGTTACAGGCGAACCGCAGCAACGGGGAA
>CAZCKF010000464.1:0-3006 GCA_964499155.1 uncultured Chitinophagaceae bacterium | reverse complement strand
ACCTGTTTTAAAATAGTGAATGAAACAGGAAATATTGGGTATGCTGAAATTCTGGATAAATCCGGGATTGGTTTTTTAGGCAGGATACTCATTGGTGATCCTGAAAACCGTGGAAAGGGTTATGGATTTGATTCAGTTTTGCAATTGTTACACACAGCCTTTGTTGAGAAAAATTTCGAAACAGTGGAACTGAATGTATTTGACTGGAATAAGCCAGCCATTCAATGTTATGAAAAGGCGGGGTTCTCCATTAATTATAATCGCGGGCTGCAACGGTCGATAAATGGCAACACCTGGAATGCAGTAAATATGCAACTGACAAAAAAGGAATGGGAAAGCCGCAACCTTTCAAATAAAATAATGTAATTGTTTCAATAAAAGTTTTACCTTTTTCGTCCTCAAAAATTTTAATTATGTCAACCGAAACAGCTGTACGAACCACACAGGAAGTGGCAGATCGTTTTTCTGAACTTGCGGAACAATATCAATTTGACCAGATCCAAAATGAATTATTCGCAGACAATGCGGTAAGTATCGAACCTCCTCATGCTGCGCAGGCTGGACTTCGCAATGCAGAAGGTCTTGATGAGATCAGGAAGAAAGGTGAAGAGTGGAACCAGATGGTTGAAGAGATGCACAGCGGATATACAAGTCCTGCAGTAGTTGGTGGAAATTTCTTCAGTGTTGCCATGGGTATGGATGTCACACTTAAAGGAGCTGGCAGGATGAAGATGGATGAAATTGCTGTGTATGAAGTGAAGAATGGAAAGATCGTACGCGAACAATTCTTTTTTTAGGATTGGGATTTTGTAAAATGAAAATGAATAGCGAATAGGCAAGCACTATTCGCTATTTTTTAGGGCAAACAAGTTTTATCAGTTTTAGTGATGTGGGATTAATTCGGGTTTCCTGTATTATTTATTTTCAAAACCCAAACATCAATTGCGCCATTGTTGGATAAACCTGAAAGTGTGCCGGTATTAGATGAAAATGTATATCCCACAACAACAAAACCGCCGTCAATGCTTTGCCGGATCTTATAAGCAGCATCTGTAGAGGTTCCACCATAAAGTTTTTGCCAGTCAATAGCACCAGTCGATGTTAGTTTTAAAACATACATATCTGTACCACCATTGGTTGAAATTCCCGTAAGGTTTCCAGTGTTTGTGGAACTGGAATAACCGGCAAGAATATATCCGCCATCCGTTGTTTGGATAACAGAATAAGAGTAATCGTCTGCAGATCCGCCAATTAACTTTTGCCACACGATATTCCCTGATGCATCTGTCTTGATTACATAATAATCAGTTGATCCGTTACCCACAATTCCGGCGAGTGTGCCCGTACCACTTGAATTTGAAGATCCTGCTAGCAAGAATCCATTATCAGTCGTTTCTCTCACAGAATATCCTATGTCATCACCAGTGCCTCCATAGAATTTTTGCCACACCATATTCCCATTGGAAGTTACTTTGATCAAAAATTCATCGTAAAGGCCGCTGTTGTTAAGTCCGACAAAACTTCCCGTATTACTTGAACTGCTTTGACCACAAAAAACAAAGCTCCCATCGGCAAGTTGCTGAACGTTGTTTCCTAATTCATGATTATTTCCACCATAACGCCTTTGCCAAATTATACTTCCCTGTGCATCCAACTTTATCAACCAACCATCCTGTAACCCATATGCTGTAACTCCAGTTAAAGTTTGATCGATCGAATTTGCATTTCCACCAACGATAAAAGTGCCATCGGCGTTTTGCTGAATTGTTCTTAATACATCGCTTCCGGCTCCGCCAAATCGCTTTTGCCAAACGAGGTTTCCATCAGCATCAAGTTTAAAAACCCATCCGTCTTCACCACCGAAACCCGGCATTCCCACAATATTTGAGTTATTTAATCTTCCAGCTATAATAAATCCCCCATCGGTTGTTTGTTCAATATCCAACGCATCATCATTACCATTACCACCAAATAATTTTTGCCAAATGATCGATCCTTCATTACTCAGTCGGATGATCCACGCATCTTGCAAACCATTGGAAGTGATCCCGGTTAAAGTGCCATTATTGCTTCCTGAGGAAGTTGCGGCAATAATATATCCGCCTCCAACAACTGGTTCAATATCATATCCGATGTCATTTACATTACTGCCTAAAAGACCTTGAAATTTTGGTAAGGATACATCAACACCAGCCCACCCGTATGCTGTGTATACTTCGAGCTTGTTTGTCGTGAGATTAAAAATCATCAACCCCGGAGTAGGACTAATGATGTTATTTCTTTCAGTTGTTGTCAGACGTGGAGGAAGAAATCCCTTATTATTTGAATTCACTTCCAACTGTGAAGAAGAGTGAGGTGTGGTGGTACCAATGCCGACCTGCGCAAAACCCGACGAACAACACATGATATACATTGCTGTAATCAACATTCTCATAGAGCCAAATTTTAGTAGAGAGAAAGCTAAGCCGAAATTTTTTGCAAGCCAAAAGATTGATACTCATTAGAATTTATATTGATGGAAGGCAAGAATGCATGCTTTTACATGCAAAAGGCAGGTTACGGGACTTCAGGTATATTTGCACCCTTTCAATGATATCATGAAGTTTTATAACCTGATCATAAAATACCGATTACCTCTTGCCATTGTATTATTGGTGCTCGGTGGCGTTACTCATTATTTTTCTGGATTTTGGCCTGCGTTTACTCTTTATTTTATCGGCGTCATATTGTTGTTTGGCTATTTCTTTTTTGGCCCACTTCGTTTGATTCAGGAACATCTTGAAGCAGGAAATGTTGAGGGTGCTGAAAAAGTTTTGAATTCCGTCAAATACCCCAACCTTCTTTACAAACCAATCCGTTCGGTTTTTTACACACTGAAAGGAAATGTGGCAATGATGAAACAAGATTTTGACGGCGCAGAAAAAATGATGAAGAAGGGATTGTCGCTTGGCATGCCGATGAAGGAAGCTGAAGGCGCAAGAGTGTTGCAAATGGGAATGTTGTCAA
>CAZCKF010000463.1:0-3020 GCA_964499155.1 uncultured Chitinophagaceae bacterium | reverse complement strand
CGGGAGTAGCTCCTGATAAATTATACAATACGATCATGATACACGGCGCCAATGAATATTATTTCAAAGGAATGGACAAAACATTACCCTATTATTTTTCAATAGAAGCCATCAACGAAAATGGTGTTTCGACAAAAACCCAGGTTGTTAAAGTGGATTGACAACTGAAACCTAATGGCATAAAATTGGTACTACTTGAAAAAATAAACCTTATGAATCCGAGAGAGAATGAGCGCCAGGAAAGAGAGCAGAATCCAAGGGAGTCTGCAATTCAGCCATTTAGAACAGCAGATGATCGTCATACCAACAGTATGGATGTGATTGAGGGAGATGTGCACTTTGAACCCGGCGATCCCCGTGGAGTCTGCTGCCCGGATGAGGGAAACCGTGGTCCTAACCAATAAAATTTGCATTATGGATCCCAAAGAACCAAAAGATCGTCATCTTGATATTCCTTCAGAAGCAAATCGTGACAAGCACGCCAATTTCATGGCGGCCAACCACGATGATGAAGATCCAGCAATTGACAATGAAGAAATCAGAAGCGATGATGAACATTCAAGAGACGGTAAAGGAAACATGCTGAATGCGAATCATACAGATCCCGATGTTATGACTGGTCGTGGTCTTGAAGAAAATAAATAATCAGGCATGCATTAGCCTGAGCCGCTCCAACACAAATTTTTTTCCATTATTGTAAAAAATATTTCGTGCAATTTCTTCTGCACTTATACCTGCAGGCCTCCCAAGATTGGCTGAATTGTCGTCGAATGTTTCAATGAATTTTCTTTCAAGCTTATCATAATCATCAACTGATTTTGCAAAGAATGTTGCGCTGATTATACCATCAAAATCAGAACCCAGGCAAATTTGTTTCATGGTTTTTTCAAAAGGCTGTATCTGTTGTCCAATATTAAAGATGTGTATCACATGATTCAGGAAGTGATGAAAATGTAATTCACGAAGCTCCTCTCCGGTGTATGAATAATTAATAAGATTGTCCTTTGATAAAGCGGTTTGTTCGTTGGCCATTTCCCCAAAATCATTGTATTCCTTCAGGTAATCCCTGATCTCATGTTCAGAAATATAATCTTCATCCAAAATGAGAATTTCGTCAATGGAAGCTTCGTCCTCGTGCCAGGTAAATCCAAGAATTCTCCTGTCAAGTGATATTCCAATCACACCACCGGATCTTAATATTTCAAGAATATCCTGGTTGTATAAATTAATTGTTGACGCATTAAATGCTGTATCGTGAAAATAACCGAGTGGTTTTGCGTGTTTTACTTTGTATACAAAATCCCTCTTTACCCTGGAAAAAATAAAATCGTTTGCCTCTTCAATTGGAATCCCGGTTAATCCCGCATGTGTGCAAATAACAGGTTGTCCTGCGGCTCGGGCAATTTCATACAGTCTTTTACGGCCACGGAAACTCATATGCTTACAATCAACCAGGATGTTTTTACTATAACAGAAATTAATAATGCGTTCTGCTGCCTTGGTAATGCCATTGCCCTTCGGCCAGAATTTCTTTACATCAACTTCCTTGCTGAACATCTGCATTCCAAAACAATGGTTGCCAAGCGTAGTTGGTTCGAGATGTGTGATCACCAGAGCAACCACCGGAATTTTTGCAATTAATTTGGTAAGATTTTCTATCACCATGTCGGCCAAAACTTCAGGATTCTTAGAAGAATCATTGATCGAATTAAAAAGAGTATGGCATCCTTCTATAGTGAAAACGGTAAATATTGTTTCCGTGTCGGCTTCGTCGTAAGCAACACCCCTGTTTAGCGCTTTTACCTTTTGCGATATTCCAAATTTTTGCGGATTCAAAATATTATCGATCTCTTCATTTGCATCAAAAATTTCATTGAAGGGTGATGGCTGATTTTTTATTAGTCCATCGATTCTTTCCTTGTCTAACAAATTTTTGTATTTGGGATTTTTAGCCGCGCTTTTAAACATTTTTGAATCAATAATCGATTTTTCAGGGGCATATAAAGAAATGCATGCGAGCCTCAATTTATGCTCATGCAACTGACTGAAGGATGCCTGCGAAGCCAGCACTTCATCAAGATTAAATAACCTGTGCAGCCAGGGCAACATGTTTGGCATAATCACTTTCCACGGATTAAACTTGTTGGAAGTAATAGCTTCCCTGTTGCAAAACTGCGCCTTCATTCCTGGGTGAATATGAAAATCGAAATACATACTAGTTCATTTAAGTTTATTATCAGTTGGTGGATCGTACTTTAAAATTCTGCTACGAAGTGTTGGATATTGGACATTGAACACTGGACATTAAAAATTAATCACCACATTTTTGCTTCTCACAAACTCCCTTTGACCCATAAGGTCCATGGCAGGGGAAAAACTTTCCATTTTTCTTTTTCATGCACCACCAGCCGTCAGGGAATTTTTTGCAAATACAGGGTTCGCCTTCTTCAAAAATTAGTTCCGGTACTCTTTCAATAACTTCTTCGTCCGATTTTTTCTTAGCCGATTTTGTGGGCCTGCTTGCTGATTTTTTTGCTGCTTTTGAGGTCGATTTACGTGGTGCCTTTTTAATGGCTTTTTTTGCCGGAGGTGATTTCTTTTTCGACTTGCCTTTTTTCTTTGGTGCCATACTTATGGTTTGATTGATTTTTCAAAACTGAAATGCAGCGCATCGGGATCATTGAAAACTTTCGCAATATTAAAAATCACTGCATTGTTGCCACTAATCTTATTCTCTTCATCTTTTATAATCTGGTAAAGCACAATGGCCCTTTCTGAAGCTGGATTCACGGGTGCGGACGCATGCATGAACATGGTCAACGCATTGCGCTTTTTCTTTTTAAATGAGAGCTTTTCATCCCTTGCCATAACATTAAGCCGGTGTGTAATATTATAATTATGCGACAGCAGCTTTCCATAATATGCCGGCCCAAGTCCTGTACAATTTTCTTCCAAATCAAATGTTGATGCGAGATAAACAAAATGAATTGTCTCTGATGATTTAGGCTTGATATGAAACA